>DAOWMZ010000051.1 GCA_030642845.1 Candidatus Zixiibacteriota bacterium | reverse complement strand
TGATTGCCGATGCTGTTCATAATCTCTCCGATGTAGCCGCTCTTATTTTAGCTTGGATAGGAATAAAAGGATCACAACTCCCGGCTACCAAACGTTCCACTTTTGGATACAAGCGAATCGAAGTCATGACTGCCTTGATATCTGCTGTTGCATTAGTCGTAATAGCAGTATTCATATTAGTAGAAGCGTACAACCGTTTTATTGATCCTCAACCTATCAAAGCCCCTATTATTTTTATGACGGTTGCATTTATTGGTTTGTTGGGGAATTTTGTCTCTATCTGGTTATTGCATTCGGAAAAGAATAGTTCACTGAATATGAAAGCAGCTTTTCTGCATATGCTCTATGATACCATGTCATCGGTAGTGGTTTTGGCCGGAGGAGTGATTATCATATTGACCGAATGGTATCTGATAGATGTTTTCCTTACTGCTGCAATTGCCATGATGATTTTCTGGTCATCGTACCTGGTTATCAAAGAGGCGGTCTGGATTTTCCTTGAAGCTGTCCCGGCTAATATTAATTTTGACAAAGTGCACACGGCCATTAAAGAAATTTCCAAAGTAAAAAATGTGCATGACCTTCATATCTGGTCATTATCCTCAAAGGATATTGCCCTCTCTTGCCATGTCACTCTCGAACAAAAGGATCTCTTGACTGGACCGGCTATTATTGCTGATATTAACAATATGTTACACGAACAGTTCGGCATAGGACATGGGACAATCCAGCTTGAAACAGGAGACTGTGATCACAGTGATATTTTGTGTCATACTAATGATCATGACCGGGAGTAATTGTGAACGATAAATTAGTTGAACTTGAAATAAAAGATCTCGCTTTCAACGGAAAAGCAGTGGCAAACAATGAAGAAGGAAAAGTAGTCTTTTTAAACGGAGGACTTCCGGGAGAAAAGGTATTGGCTGAAATCGTTCGATCCAAACCCCGTTATGATGAAGCAATAGTAAAAGAGATAATCAGTAAGTCTGATTTGAGAATCGATCCTCCCTGCCAGCACTTTGATATTTGCGGCGGGTGCACCTGGCAGGATCTGGCCTATCATGCCCAATTGGAGTTTAAGCAGAAACAAGTTGTTGATTGTATCGAGCGAATCGGGGGGTTGAAAGATGTAAAAGTCTTTACTGCGGTTGGATCGGCTGAACTTTTCAAATATCGCAACAAAATGGAATTCTCCTTTAATGCCAATGAAGATAAAAGCTTCAATCTCGGGCTTCATGTCAAAAGAAGATTTGATAAGGTCTTTGATATTGAAAAATGTTTTCTGCAGTCGGATTTAGCTAATGAGATTGTAATCTGGCTGAGAGAGTTTGTGCAGGAGCATAGCATTTCTGTCTATGATATCTTAAACCATACCGGCTTTATGCGATTTCTCGTTATCAGAGAGGCAAGATCAAGTGGTGACATAATGGTAAATATTGTTACCAACTATGGAGAGATTCCTTCTCGAAACGAACTAATAAAGAAAATGAAGGAATTCTTTCCCGAAGTAAAAAATCTGATACATAGTCAGAATGGACAGAAATCCAATAGTGCTGTAGGTGAGATTGAAAAAGTACTTTACGGTTTAGGTTATATTGAAGAGCAGATATTGGGCTGTCGTTTGCGAATTCGCTCAAATACATTTTTCCAGACAAATTCAGTCCAGTGTGAAACACTTTATAGAGCCGCTTTTGATATGATTCTTCCCGAAAAAACCGACCGGGTTATGGACCTTTACTGTGGGACCGGATCAATCGGGCTTCTTATTGCCAAGCATGCTTATAAAGTTGTTGGGGTAGAGGTTGTAGAGGATGCGGTTGTAGCCGCTCGTGAGAATGCCAAGGTAAATAATATTAATAATATTGAGTTTTATCATGGTGATGTAAAAGATTTTCTTCGAAGTGAATATGCCACTGATAAGTCATATAATATTATAATAATTGATCCTCCCCGAGCCGGAATGACCCCCAAAGCTCTGCGCCGGTTGATCAGATTGAACCCTGAGAAAATACTCTATATTTCCTGCAATCCCTCTACTTTTGCCCGTGATGCCGCCGAAATTGTCAAAGCCGGCTACCTCCTTCCCGAAGTTAAACCGATAGATATGTTCCCGCATACCATGCATATCGAGGTCGTTGGTGTTTTTTACAGGGAATAATTTTCCTTTAAATTGTATAATTCATAAATAGCAAATTATGGCATGGTCAAGAGTACTTGCCCTTAAAGCCGATAATAATTACATTGGCTTCAATAATTATAAGGAGTCCTGATGCTACATAGAATTACCACTTTTATTATATTGACTACTTGCCTGTTATTTGTTTCAACGGCAAATGTGGAAGCAAAAAAACAAACTTTCGAAAAACTATGTCTGGAGATTTTGGAAACTATCCAGTCATTCTATCCTGTTCGTTCAACGGAAATGGGTATACATTCCTATGATCATCGCTTAACCGATTACTCTTCATCTTCTATTAAAGAGTTTGTTCGTAAACTAAAAAATTATGAAAAAATATTATACCGCTACAAACAATCCAACCTGACTGAATATCAATACATTAATAAAAGATTAATAAAATCGAATGTTGATATAGCTTTGCATGATATTAAGCAGATAGCCTGGTATAAAAAATCTCCTCATTTATATGCCGAAGAAATTGTAAACGGAATTTATTTTCTTTTATTATCTAGCGATGCTCCTCTTTCAGAACGATCAGTTTCAATAGTCAACCGGATGAAAGCTGTACCGCGCTATCTTACTGTAGCGAGAAAGAATATTAAAAAACCACCTCAAGTATTTATTGATGCTGCAGTCGAATCTCTTGAATCGGGAATGAATTTTTATCAGGAAGTTGCTGCGGAACTTATGAAAGAATCTCCCGAAAAAGCGGATAATATTTTAAAAGTATCAACTAAAGCCCGGGAAGCGATGAATGATTTCATGAACTGGCTTTCTGAAATCAAAGTCGGTCCTGAAACTGCTTTTGCTATCGGGAAAGATAATTTTGATTATAAACTATCACATGAATATTTTCTCGATTTTGATTCTGATTCTCTATTAGTGCTGGGAGAGCGTCTTCTGGAAGAAATTCAGATTGTTTATGATGAGTATGAACAGTATGTCGAAGAACAGCACCAGAATGGTCAGGATTCAGTTTTCATTCCGGCCTGTTTCAGCAAGGGTGATATTCTCGATTATTACAACTGGGAAACAGAGCAAATAAAGATATTCTTGCAAGTGAATAACATCGTAACTATCCCTGAAAATATAGCTCCGGTAACAGTTATCGAAACACCACCATTTTTAAGATCAATGATCAGCGGCATCGCCTATCAGCCGGCGGCACCGTTTGATACAATTCAGCATGGATATTTTTATGTCAGACCGCTTCCGGAGGAATTGGATCAAAAGCAGCTTGACGGCCGCTTTCGTTATATTCACCGGCGCGGATTCAAAGGATCGGTTGTTCACGAAGCATACCCCGGACATCACTTGCAATTACAGTTAGCCGGGATGCACTCTGATCCGGTGCGGAAATCGCAGTTCAATCTTATGATGATCGAAGGCTGGGCATTATACTGCGAAGAGATGGTTTATCATGCCGGTCTCTACGGTGAGGAAGACCCTGCACGATGGCTATCGATTTTGGGAGGTATAAGATTTCGAGCGGCTCGCATTGTTGCCGATGTTCGCCTTCATACCGGCCAGCTTAGTTATTCCGGTGCTGTAAACTGGATGATAAACACGCTCGATGTCACCACTGATTCAGGACGAGAATATATTGCAAAAGAAGTTCGTCGCTATACGCATTCACCTACATATCAGATGGCTTACCTGATGGGCAAACGGGAGATTATGAGGATGCGTAATGAGGTAATGGAAAAAGAGGGCGATAATTTTTCATTAAAGGAATTCAATAATGCAATTTTAGCCGAGGGTTCCATACCCCCGGCATTATTATGGGATATATTAGGAGTGGAAAAATAGGGTATTACAATAAGGGGAAATGCAGGGGCTAATGAATTAGTAGGGACAGGCCCCCGTGCCTGTCCGGATAAAGGACAACCACAGGGGGTTGTCCCTACAGTAAAGTGAATTTATTTGAATTAAAATGAAATTTGATCCACAAGAATACAACCGTAGATCAATAAGGTTAAAAGATTATGATTATACACAACCGGGATATTATTATGTGACCATTGTAACCCAGAACCGGAAATGTTTATTTGGTGAAATTAATAATGGTGAAATGGTATTAAATGAAGCAGGAAGCATGATACAAGACATATGGAAACAATTGCCCAACAAGTATTTTGGCGTTGATTTAGATCAATTCCAATTAATGCCCAACCATTTACATGGTGTAATTGTTCTTGTAGGGACAGGCCCCCGTGCCTGTCCGGATAAAGGACAACCACAGGGGGTTGTCCCTACAATTTCTCTGTCAGATATTGTTCACAGATTCAAATCATTCACAACCAGAAAATATATTGATGGTGTTAATCGATGTGAGTGGGTACAATTTGATTATAAATTATTGCAAAGATCTTTTTATGATCATGTTATTCGCGATGAAACCGAATTAAAGAATGTACGTAAATATATTGTAAATAACCCATTAAAATGGGAATTAGATATCGAGAATCCTGATTATTAATTGTAGGGGCAGGAGTTAATGTTTTGATTGGGACAGATGCACATGTAAATAATGTAGGGACAGGCCCCTGTGCCTGTCCAGACAGAGGACAACCACAGGGGGTTGTCCCTACAATGGAAATAAATATTTTATGTTCTGGTATATTTTACTCATATTAATATTGATTGCTACCGCAGTCCTGATGCTTCGTATTCGCATACGGGTTGTTTGGGGTAATGGCAATAAATTGCTTTTTTTAGGGATAGGACGTTCTGGATCTGAGCTTGATTTTATCAACAAAAAAGGGAGGATATGCCTGTTTAACGTAAAGATAAAAGAATTCTCGCTTGAAAAAGAAATAGAAAAAGAGAAAAAGGAACCGGATAAACCAAAAGCTAAAAAACCACCTAAACCAAAGAAATATCGCTCTATAAAAGACACACTAAGTGTGTTTCCTGTATTAATCAAAGAACTATTTTCATATTTGAAAAATATCCTCTCTTCATTAATAATAGAAGAGATGGAAGCTGATATAGAAGGGGGTTTTGATTCACCTCATCTTACCGGGCAGGTTTTTGGATATTATCAAGCAGCTTTGGCGGCTGTTCCCGGAGTAATGAACCGAATCCATTATTATCCCGACTGGACAGGTGAGTCGTTGATTGCTACAGCAAAAGCGACCGTTGCTTTACCGCTATACAAACTTGTCTGGCGAACAATTGTTTTGCTTTGGCGATTACCCTTAAGAGATATATATAAGTTGGCGATAGGAACTAATATAAGGAGGACATGATGTCCAATAATGTAGTAGATATTTTAAAAGGCGTGGTGGGCGAACTGCGCGAAATTGCAAAATCGGAAACGATAATCGGCGAATCGGTTACCATAGGAGATACTACTGTAATCCCGATAGTAAAAATCTCTGTCGGCTTTGGTGCCGGCGGTGGTCAGGGTGAAGACGAAAAAGCCCGTTCCGGGTTTGGCGGAGGCGGCGGAGGTGGTGCTAAAATTGAACCAGCCGCATTTATAATTATTAGTCCTGATGGTGTAAAAATACTTCCGGCAGGAAAAGGGAAATGGGATACTATAATTGATGCTATTCCTGGTCTCGCCAAAAAAATTGGTAAGGTAGCAGATAAATTCAAATCGGATGATAAAGATAAAGATAAAGAAAATTCCGATACTCCTGATTCTGATACCGAAACAAAAGATTCCGAATAAATTCTATCATAAAAAACAAAGCCCTCAAGTTAAAATAACTGAGGGCTATGTTCAAATGGAGAAAGGGATCTGCTCTTATAACAATCCAATCCCTTAAAAAGTTCATCTTTACCAAATATTTTGTATTCATTATATTCATAATACGGTCTTGTCATACTTGTATTGCCTGTTAATGCGTTCATTAACAACAACATACGGGGATTTGTACGGTTTCTGTGATAGGTAGACTTTCATAGAATAACATTTACAGAAGAAAAAATATTGGCTTTACTATAATATAAGGTTATATTTTTTTCAAATAGATGGAACTGTTCAGTTTTTGATCAGTTAGTCGATAATATAAAGGAGAATTGCAAATTGTGAATTGGCCAATTTTAATGACTGGTGCCGAAGGCGGCGGTGGCGGCGGAATGTTTACGCTGGTATGGTTCGGACTTATTTTTGTTCTGATGTACCTGCTATTGATTCGCCCCCAGAGAAAAAAGCAGAAAGAGCATAATGCTCTGCTTAAAGAATTGAAAAAAGGTGATAAAGTTGTAACAAGCGGCGGAATGTTTGGAACGATCTTTGCCATTGATGATGAAAGAGGCAGGATAGTTCTTAAAATCGGGGAAAACACTAAGTTGGAATTTCTGAGAACCTCGATTGCCGCCAAAGAAGATAAATAGTTTTAAGGAGCTACTGTGGCAGCACGGTCGACCGTTATATATGGTGACCCGGTATTGAGAGAAACTTGCGATCCGGTTGAAGAAGTCAACCGAGAGATCAAAGATTTAGTGTCTGATTTGATAGGCACTCTAATAGAAGCCAAGGGCTTGGGGTTGGCTGCACCGCAAATCGGTGTTACCAAAAGAGTTTTTATTGTAGATATATCAGCAGCTGATATTAATGCAAAGATTACAGCCTTTATTAACCCTGAGATTATTGAGACCAGTAAAGAAGAGGCTGAGTTTGAAGAAGGTTGTTTATCCTTCCCTGGGTTGTATAGAAATATTTACCGTCCCGCTAAAGTTAAAGTGCGGGCAACGGATCTCGAAGGTAATCAATTTGAGCTTGATGCTGATGGTATTATGGCCAGAGCAATACTTCATGAGTATGATCATCTGGATGGCAAATTATTTATTGATCGCATGTCGCCCCTGACAAGAACGATGCTTGCCGGGCGTTTGAAAAAAATGAGAGAAGTTTCTTAAGTTCTGCTATTGCAATAGCCGCTTTTCGCTATGCGGCGTTAGATCGCTTCCACAGTAAACAACTGCATTATGAAGTTAGTCTTCATGGGTACGCCGGAGTTTGCCCGAAAAATACTGGTGTGTCTAAATGAGAGTAAGCATGAAATCCTAATGGTGGTAACCGGTCCCGATGAACCGTTGCCGCGTGGGAATAAAACCGCTCCAACTCCTGTAAAAGTTGAGGCGGAGATGCATAGCATCCCTGTTATTACTCCAAAGTCTTTAAAGAGTCAAGGACTCTATGAATCGCTTGAGGCACTTAAGGCGGACATCTTTGTTGTGGCGGCGTTCAAAATATTGCCGCGGAAATTGTTTACTCTGCCAAAACTCGGATCAATCAACATCCATGCTTCGTTACTGCCGGCTTACCGGGGAGCAGCGCCGATCAATTGGGCGATTATCAATGGTGAAAAAGAAACTGGTTTGACCAGTTTTGTCCTGAATGAAAAAGTTGATACAGGCAATATGATCCTTCAGGAAAAAACAGCTATCGGCGATGATGAAAATTTTGAATCTCTTTATTCCCGCTTAGCTGATTTGGCTGGTCCTTTTACACTGAAATCGCTGGATATGCTTCAAGATGAGAATTTTGTTCCGATTATTCAGGATCACTCCGGAGCAACGCCGGCTCCTAAAATAACCGCCGAAAATGCCATGATTGATTTTGGCTTCCCGGCGAAAAATGTCAGGAATTTTGTAAGAGGGTTGGCAACTCTACCCGGTGCCTTTACCTTCTTTAAAGAGAAACGAATAAAAATTCTTGAATGCAGGGTAATTAATGATAGTAATGGGATAGAAATTAAACATGATGCCAAACCCGGTACAATTTATTCCCATAAGAAAAAGCTGATAGTGCAATGTGCACATTCTGCAATTGAAATATTGCAGCTCTCCATCCCGGGTAAAAAAGTGATGGATGGGAGTTCATTTAAAAACGGATACCGTCCCATAGAGGGAGACTGTTTCGGTGAAATTCCGGAGCATGCTGAGAAATAATAATGGAAAAAATAATTTTAATAAACTCAACCGATTATGAAAAACGAGTAGCTATTCTTGAGGATGGCAAGCTGGTTGAGCTGCAAGTAGAACGACCTGATAACGACCGCATGGTCGGAGATATTTACAAGGGAATAATTAAAACGGTACTACCCGGTATGCAAGCCGCTTTTGTCGATATTGGCTTACCCCGGGCAGCGTATTTGCATTCCTCGGATATTGGAAAAGAATATGTCAGTTCGTATGGAAGCGAATTTGATGAAGAAGAGGCTCCGGCTGAGATAGTACGCAAGAAAAGACGCGACAAAATCGAAGCGGTTCTCAAAAAAGAGCAGGAAATTTTAGTTCAGGTAATCAAAGAACCTATATCAACAAAAGGTCCTCGTATTTCAACCGAGATTTCAATTCCGGGTCGGTACATTGTACTTGTACCCGATGACGATCATATTCGCTTGTCAAAAAGAATTTCGAGTTGGAACGAAAAGAAACGACTGAAAAAAATAGCTTCTCCGCTTCGTCCGGAAGGATTCGGGCTCATTATTCGTACCGAAGCCGAAGAAAAAGGGGAAGCTGAAATTCGTTCGGATGTTAAGAGAGTTCTCAAACTATGGTATAAATTAAAAAGGAAAGCGGACAAATCACAGGCTCCGGAGCTGATTCATAAAGAGGCTGATATGGTGGTCTCTATGATCCGTGATATTTTTACTGATGAAGTCAAAGAAATACTTATTGATAATAAATCCGATTATAAAAAAGTGATCAGTTTTACTCGTCATGTTATGCCGCATT
>DAOWMZ010000296.1 GCA_030642845.1 Candidatus Zixiibacteriota bacterium | reverse complement strand
TGAAGTTGATCTTCCAAAAACAAGGGCAGCCGCAATTAACCAGCAAGCTGAAGGGGTAGTAATTACTATCGATAAAAAAGGGGGGATTTATATAAATGATATCTGGGCTCGACTGGATAATTTCGAAAATGCTCTTCATACTGAAATGCAGGCAAAGAATACTAACAACGTTTATATCCGGGGAGATTCGGCCGTTTCATACGGGATAGCTATTCAAGTTGTGGCCAAACTAAAAGAGATGGGGATCGATGGCATCGGTCTGGTTACAGCTCCAGTTGAATCCAAATCCCGCAAATAAGGATAAGAGCTGATGTCTCGCGATATTATTTATTCAGTTTTACTTCATTTAATTCTCGTAGGGTTAGTTATGCTTTCTTCTCCCTTTGTAACTAACGGGAATGTCCCTTTTGACGAGGTAATCAGAGTTCAGCTTACTGCCCCTTCAGAAATCAGACCATCCGAACCGGTCGCATTGGAGCCGGTATCTATCCCTGAACCGGTATTTGACGAACCTGAAGATATCCCAATCTCTGATCCGGAAACAATGAAAGAAGCCAAACTGACCCCCAAAGAAAAACCCAAACCAAAAACACAAAAGCAAACAAATGCATCGAATCAAACTAACGGCAAGAATGAAGGTGAATCAAAAGAAGTCGAAACCAGCAGCGGTTCTCCATTTGCCGGAGCAACAATAGATAATGCTACTTTTAATTATCCCTACTGGTTTACTCAGACCTTTAACAAAATAGCATCAAATTATAGAAATACATTTCTTTACGACGGCACTCTGGTTTGCGTAGTATATTTCCAGGTCATTAAATCAGGGCGAATAATTGAATTACGAATAGAAAAATCGTCAGGATTCTCTGAATTTGACGAAACCTGCCTTAGGGCAATTGAAAGATCCAAGCCTTTTCCTCCCCTGCCGAATGATTTCAGGGATGAAATTCTGGGGATAACATTACCATTTAAAAGCAATTGAGGTTATAATGAAACTGACTTTTGGATTATCATTATTTTTTTTACTTCTGATCTGCATTTCAAATATTAATGCTCAGGATGGTATTCGCAATATATTCTTTGATACTATTCGAGCCGGTGATGTCAGGCTTACTCCTATTGGCGTTGATGAAATGAAATATGTCGGCAACGATTTTATTTCTGCCGATGATTCTTCCACAATGCGATGGGTTACAAATATCATTCGTAAAGATATTGATTTTTACGCCAATTTTAAACTTGTTCCGTTAGATTCGTTTTTTATTAAAGTATATGAGATAGCCGAGATTGATCTTCTTGGTTGGAAGCGTCTGGGGGCTGACTATATTGTCAGACTCGAAGCGGAGTTTCCCGGGACAAATCTTAAGGCACAATGGAAGCTGTTTGATACGAATACATCTCAGGAAATTGCCAAGGGGAAATTTAAATATAACAAAATGTACTGGCGGGAGATTGCCCATAATATTGCCGATGAAATAGTTCACACACTAACCGGAGAAGAAGGGATATTCCGTTCTAAAATTGTCTATGCCAAAATGGTTGGCGATGCCAAAGAACTTTTTATTGCTGATTTCGACGGAGCCAATGAACACCAACTAACAAAAACAGGTTCGATAAACATTTCTCCCTTCTTTACCAATGACGGACATTATGTCTATTTCACATCCTATATGGATGGCGATCCTCAGCTCTATAAAGTTAAAGTAGATAATGGCAAAGTCGAAAGAGTAGCAAGCTACCCCGGATTGATTGCTGCTCCGGCATTGTCTTATGATGGAAAAAAAATCGCTTGTGTGATGACCAAAGACGGCAACTCAGAAATATATGTACTGGGATTAAACGGGAAGGTTATCAAACGCCTGACTAACCACAGATCAATCGACTCATCCCCTTCATGGTCTCCCGATGGTGATCAGATTGTTTTTTCATCAGATCGCACCGGCAGACCACAACTTTATATTATGGACTCTGATGGTATGGACACCCGTCGCCTGACCTACGAGGGAAGCTACAATGATTCTCCGGTCTGGTCAAAACGTGGTGACAGGATAACTTTTGTCAGCAGATCCAAACGGGGACGGTTTGATATTGCTTCGATTGATACCAGCGGAAATGACTATCGCGTACTAACCAGAGCCGGTACAAATGAAAACCCGCATTTCAGTAGTGACGGGAAACATTTGATTTATTCTTCGACACGATTGGGAGGTAAAGATCTTTACACGATGGACATCACCGGTCGCAACCAACGCCGCTTGACCCGCTCCGGCAACTGCACCAACCCCTCCTGGGGTGCTGTCGCAAGATAGGGGATTGATTAGATTTAATTATTAAGGTAAGGTTATGCACAAGAAATATCTATCCAAACGAATACTTGATTCATATTCTGAAATCATGTTTTCTAAATTATTAATAAAGAAAAACCAATCACCTTTTTTCCCATTTCAAGATAAAGGTATTGATATTGTAAGCATTGATAATAGTAATAATACTACATTCTATCAATTAAAGGCACGTAATCTAAGTGTGAGAAATGGGTTGTTTCGCTTTAAGGTAAAAAGTTCTGATTTAGAAAAATTCCCTGATACTAAAAATTCTTACTGGGTTTTTTGCTGCTATTTAGAAAATGGTGACTTTGATTTTTTTGTAGTTCCTTTTAATGTTTTGAAAAAATGGCACAAACGTTATACTGAAATGACAAAAGAAACATCATATAAATTCTTTAGAATAAAACCATTATCAGAGAAGGTGTATAGATTAGCTCCTGAATGGCTTGCAAAGGAGTTTGATATTCAAAAATATCATATTAATATTTAGTTTTTCAGATTCAACCTCTCAACTATCAATTCCCGGGCTTTCTGCAATGCATTGCCCCTGTGTGAAACTGAGTTTTTTTCTTCCATTGTCATTTCGGAGAATCGTTTTTTAGCCGGAGGATAATAAAAAACCGGATCGTACCCAAAACCATTACCAACTGCAATATCATAAGCTATAACACCTTCAACAGCACCTTCGACTGTATCAGTAGTCCCATCACCCCAGTTGACAGCGATAACGCATTTGAACCGAGCGGTTCGTTTTTCTTCAGGAACATCTTTTAATTCATCAATCAACTTATCATTATTTTTAACAGCATTGCTATCATCGCCGGCATACCGGGCGGAATATACTCCCGGTGCTCCGTCAAGAGCATCAACCTCAAGCCCGCTGTCATCGGCTAAAGCCGGAAGATCACAAAACTCAGCAATGGCATTGGCTTTCAAAAGAGCATTTTCAACAAAGGTCTCCCCTGTCTCTTCGACATCAGGAAATTCAAGATAGTCATCTGCGGTAAGGATAGTAATAGGAAGATCGGCTAACAACCGTTTGATCTCTTTTATTTTGTCTTTGTTATTTGTAGCCAGTACGAGTTGCAAATCGTAATCCTTCTATAAATATATTTATGTGCCTGGCAGACGCCCTCGTCTGCTGGCAGGCATTGCCTGTTTT
>DAOWMZ010000326.1 GCA_030642845.1 Candidatus Zixiibacteriota bacterium | reverse complement strand
GATGCAATCAAGCAATCTGCTATTATCCATAAATCAGGAGGCGGCACCGGTTTTTCATTTTCAAGACTTCGTCCCCGCAATTCAATTGTAGCATCAACATCGGGAGTAGCTTCCGGACCAGTTTCATTTATGAAAGCTTTTGATGCGACGACAGAGACAGTCAAGCAGGGAGGAACACGTCGGGGAGCAAATATGGGGATTCTTCGAGTGGATCACCCTGATATACTTGAGTTCATATCCTGTAAAAAGAATACTTCTGAAATTACAAATTTTAATATCTCAGTCGGAATCACTGATTCATTTATGAAAGCATTGAAGAAAAACAGTTCATATCCACTAATCAATCCTCACACAAACGATATCTATATCATAGATGGACATAAAGCCAGCCTCATGGCTACCGATGTTTTTGATCTTATAGTAAATAATGCCTGGGAAACCGGTGAACCGGGAATTGTATTTATTGACCGAATGAATGAAACTAATCCTACCTATCCTGCTGAGACTATTGAAGCTACCAATCCCTGCGGTGAACAGCCCCTCCCCCCGTATGATTCCTGCAATCTCGGCTCTATAAACTTCTCAAAATTTGTAATAGATCCTCTCCCTCAGGATTATTCTATCGGGGAAGTATCAGCAGGTATTGACTGGGAACGTTTGGCAAGTACTATAAGAACAGGAGTTCATTTTCTTGATAATGTAATTGACCAGAACAAATATCCCATAGAGGAAATCAAAGAGCAATCACAAAAAAATAGACGCATCGGTTTGGGCGTAATGGGCTGGGCAGATATGTTAGTTGGATTAAACCTGCCTTATGATTCCAATGAAGCAATCGAATTAGCTGAAAAATTAATGTCATTCATTAATTGTGAGGCAAGAAAACATTCATCTGAACTGGCTAAAACTCGAGGTAAATTCCCCAATTGGGAAAATTCGGTTTATGCCCGGGATAATGTTGTTATGCGCAATGCCGCTACCACAACTATTGCGCCAACCGGAACAATCTCTATAATTGCCGGTTGTTCATCGGGGATAGAACCATATTATGCTATCGCATACGAACGAAATGTTATGGATGGAACCCGCCTGAAGGAATTGATTCCAGCTTTTGAAAAAATTGCCAAAAACAATGATTTCTATTCCGAGGAATTAATTAATAAAATTGCCCTGCAAAGATCAATTTCGAATATCGATGAAATCCCCGAACAGTACCGATCTCTGTTTCTGACTGCTGCTGACGTCAAACCCGAGGACCATATTAAAATGCAGGCACAATTCCAAAAATATTGTGACTCATCGGTTTCAAAAACAATCAATTTTCCTGAATCTGCAAATCGTAATGATGTCAAAAAAACCTTTTTATTGGCTTATGAATCCGGTTGTAAAGGGGTTACTATTTATAGAGACAATTCCAGGCCAGAACAGGTATTGAGTGTTAAGAAACAAGAGGATGTTGAGAAGCCTTTTGTAGTAGGCAAAGTTGAAAAACGACCTGATATTCTTCAGGGAATTACAGAGAAAATTCGTACCGGATATGGCAATCTATATGTCACAATTAATATGAGAGATAACAAGCCCTTCGAAGTTTTCGCTCATATAGGAAAATCCGGATATACAACTATGGCTGATACCGAGGCAATTTGTCGTCTTATTTCTCTTGCTCTAAGATCTCATGTCCCGGTTGAAAAAGTTATTGGACAGCTTAGGGGTATTGGCGGTTCAAACCAGACATTTTCAGGTGGTAGTAAAATATTTTCAATCCCTGATGCAATTGCTCAAATTTTGCACAGGCATTTCGGGAAAAATGATCATAAAATAAAAGACCGTAATAAAGCTGATGAAATCTGTCCGGAGTGCAGTGGTGGAATGATTTTTGATTCCGGGTGTTTTACATGCCCGACTTGTGGTTATTCCAACTGTTAATTTTGCCGATATTTATATTGAAATGTCGGATTTTATTATTTTTATTCAAATTCGATTAACTTTATGAAACTGGTTTAGTAATGACTAACTATGTCCCGGCTGGAAAAACTTCAATTATTAGAAGAGGTGATTTATCCTATCAGCTCCAGACTGAGTATGCCTACCGCCCCTATCCTCGCATAACAACTACAATCCTTCATGAAGGACAGGTTTTAAAGAAAATTGAAAGAAAACTTGATAATGCTATCGAGAGTATTGAAGAACAAAACCGAGTACAGGATATAATTCAGAGCCAGCATAACGAAGTATTCAGGTTACTTAGAGATGACTATACTATCCAAAAAAGCACTCATGTAATTCCGAGTTCCCTTATCTCAGAGCAACCAGTTGAGAAAATTGAAAAACCAGAGAATGTACAGAAAGAGACACTGTCACAAAATGTCAAGGATGATATAGAAATTGTCAATGTAACTGAGAGAAAATCAATCCTGGAACGTTTTTCTTCTATAAGTGGAATTGAACATGTTTATCGAATTGATAACTCTGGTGAATTTAAAAGTGGTTCTGCCCAAAAACATTTTCGCAAGGACTTCAAAAATACTTACAAAATCATAATGGAACTGCTGGATATTTTTCCGATTCTGGACCACGAGACTCTTTACCGAAAGAGTGGTGTTTATGAAGTTGAAAAGGACTGTCTTTACTTAATCTCTCAGGGCAGGGAATGTTTTTTCATATCAGTTGCTCCTGATGGCACTCATGTAAATTACGAAAATTTAATCAAAAAGTGTGTTTTTGGTACCCCCATTTGCTAAACAATCTTTCGAGTTTGCTTTTTTTATAATAACCTCTATCTTGAATTAGAGTATAGAGTAGAATTATTTAAAAAAAAGCATGCCATTAGTATTTATTTAGTAAACTAATAATATCTTGACTAAAGGATATAATTCATTAAATTCTCAACTTGAATCAAAATGGCGGTGTAGCTCAGCTGGTTAGAGCAGCGGAATCATAATCCGCGTGTCCGTGGTTCAAGTCCCTGCACCGCTATAACTTAGTCGCTTTTTTGCTATTCTTATATCATCAATACATTTAATTTTTTATCCGTTAATCAGGGAATAAAAATGAAGTAGTGTGATACCTTCGTGTCTTTGGTCAATACTATGTGAGTTTGGGTCTTCTTGATATCCTCATTGGTCTTCAT
>DAOWMZ010000119.1 GCA_030642845.1 Candidatus Zixiibacteriota bacterium | reverse complement strand
TTTTACTACTAAAGTGTTCGATCCCATTGATACTAAGATTGATATCGAATTAGGTGATAATCTTGACAATGTGATAGTTTAACCATATTGACATTTGTTAAGATAAATAGTATAGCGGGCGGTATTCTTACCGCCCTTTTTTAGTTATGTTGTGGGCGGAAGATGTCCACATATGCCTTATATTCCGGCAGATGTAGACATCTGCCAGGCACGAGGTTTACCAACAAGCCCTTCTTGCTACCCTTCTTTTCTCTAACATAAAATAAATAATGATTTGCATTTTTGATTAATTTCTCTTAAAATTATTCCGTGAAGAATATTAAATATAATCTCTCTAAGCTTAAGGGGAAAATTATTGCTATTGATGGTCCGGCTGGTTCCGGTAAATCGACAACAGCTAAAATAATTGCAGATCAGCTCGGTTATACTTATCTGGATACCGGAGCTATGTATCGCGCTTTAACTTACTATGCTATTAAAAATAATATCGCTCCTTCAGATGATGATCGTCTTGCAAAAGTTATGGAAGGGTTGTCTATCCGATTTGAAAATATAAATGATATTCAGCATGTTTATATCGGAGACGATGATGTCACAACTGAAATCCGCACCCCCGAAGTAACCCGGCAGGTTTCCGAAGTTGCAGCTCATAAAAAAATTCGGGAAGTGATGGTTAATAAGCAAAAAGAATTTGGGAAAAAGGGTTCAATTATTGCTGAAGGACGAGATACTACGACTGTTGTTTTTACCAATGCAGATTTGAAAATTTACCTTAAAGCATCAATAGAAGAAAGAGCTCAAAGACGTCTTATTGATCTGACTAAGATGGGAATAACAACCAGCATGCAGGAGATACGGGAAGATATTCAACGCCGGGATAATTATGATTCCAACCGAGAGCATTCTCCTTTGACAATTGCTTCTGATGCAATCATGATTGACACCAGTAATCTTACAATCGAAGATCAGGTAGATAAAATAATTAGCCTTGCAATCGATACGTTTTAATCTGATGAAAATTATATATCCAATAGTGTGGTTTTTTTCCCGCTCAATAGCAGAAATATTAGGCGGATTAAAAATATATGGCAGGGAAAATATACCCAAAACCGGAGGGTTTATTTTAGCCCCGAATCATATTTCATATTATGATCCTCCATTTGTGGGTAGTTGTGTTAACCGACCAATACATTTTTTTGCAAAATATGAATTATTTAAAAACCGATTGTTTGCAAGTATTCTTAGAAGGATAAATTCCATACCTGTTAAAAGAGGAACTATTGATCGTCAAGCACTCAAAATAGCTATCGAAGTGATTAAACAGGGATCCGGTTTAACCGTGTTTCCGGAAGGAACCCGCTCCAAAACAGATAAATTATTAAAAGCCAAACCTGGGCTTGGGCTGATTGCCCGTCAGGCCGAATGCCCGATAGTACCTGCCTATATTATAAACAGCAATCGCCTTAAATCCTGTCTGTTTCGTAAGAATAGAGTGTGTATATCTTTTGGTAAGCCGTTGTCGGCCAACTGGGTAAAGTCATTCGGGGAAAATAAAGAAGGTTATATGGCCATTTCTAATACTGTTTTGGAGAAGATTAAAGAACTCAAGGATAATCTTCCTCTTTAGTAATAATAATTAAAACCGACAAATTTGATAAGAAAGACCTTGATATTCTCCTGTATTCTATTATATAGGTGAACTGCCTAAGGCGTTATAATGTCTTTTATGGCAGAGGTGTCTGTCAGTCTTCCTTAGGGAAAATCCAAAGCTGACGGATAGTTTGTAAGGAGGTTCTACAATATTAACATGGCAGAAGCCAAAAAAACTAACTTTAATCCAAGTTCTAAAGTCTCCAAACGTAAATCAACAACCGCAAAAAAAACCACAAAGGTCAAGACTAAAATCACTAAGCGGGATTTACAGACCACTACAGTAAAAGTAGAGGTTAAGAAGGAGAAACGGGAACGAGTCTTGACAAACCGCCACCAGAGAGTGGCAGAAAAAGCAAAAGTTCGGGCATCGATGCCCGTTGCTGCACCAACAACCGAACCGAAGGTCGAAGCATTACAGATTACTGATGTTGCCGGTGTCGTTTATGAGGCCGAAGAGTATCAGGCGATGGTTGACATGTATGATGCCACCATCAAGGACATCAAAGAAGGTGAAGTTGTTCAGGGAACCGTTATTGGCGTTACTCGTGATGATGTAATTGTCGATGTCGGATTTAAATCTGAAGGTGTTATCTCAATGGGTGAATTCTCTCAGCCCATAAATATTAAAATGGGAGATGAAATCGAAGTATTCCTGGAGCAGATTGAAGATTCCAACGGCCAGCTTATTCTGTCCAAACAGAAAGCTGATTTCATGCGCGTTTGGGAAAAAATCCGTGAATCCCATGACAGCGGTGAGACAATTACCGGTATAGTCAGTCGTCGTATTAAAGGCGGTTTGGTTGTCGATATCATGGGCGTTGATGCTTTCCTTCCTGGTTCACAGGTGGCATTGCGTCAGGTACCGGATTTTGATGCTCTGATTAATCAGGAAATGTCGGTTAAGATTATCAAGATAAACAAGAGTCGTCGTAATATCGTTATTTCTCGACGAGTAGTTCTTGAAGAAGAACGCGATGTCATGCGAACCGCGTTGCTTAACGAAATCAGTGTTGGTCAGGTACGCCAGGGTGTGGTCAAGAATGTCACCGATTTTGGTGTCTTTATTGATCTTGGTGGTGTCGATGGTCTCCTGCATATTACCGATATGTCATGGGGAAGAATTCGTCATCCCAGTGAACTGGTCAATCTGGGTGAAAAAATTGATGTCAAAATTCTTGATTTCGATGAAAAGACCTCTCGTATTTCACTCGGCCTGAAACAGATGACCCCGTATCCATGGGAAAATATCGAGCAGAAATACCCGCTGGGTAAAAAGGTCAAGGGTCGTGTAGTTTCGATTACCGATTACGGTGCCTTTGTTGAACTCGAAAAGGGTATTGAAGGCTTAATTCATATATCTGAAATGTCATGGACTCAGCATATCAAGCATCCTTCGAAAATCATGAGTGTAAATGATTCGGTCGAAGCGATTGTTCTCTCGGTTGATAAAGAGAATGAAAAAATATCGCTGGGTATCAAACAGATGGAACCGGATCCGTGGACAACTATTGAGGATAAATATCCCTCAAGTACTGTTGTCACCGGACGGGTTCGCAACCTAACCGCCTTTGGCGCTTTCGTTGAATTGGAAGAAGGCATTGACGGCCTGGTACATATCTCTGATATGTCATGGACAAAGCGCATCCAGCATCCATCGGAAGTGATGAAAAAGGGTGATAAGGTTGAAGTCAAAATTATGCGGATTGATCATGAAAATCGCCGCATCTCATTGGGCTATAAACAACTCTCCGAAGATCCCTGGCCGGAAATCTCACGCAAATATGCAGTAGGTTCCGAATGTCTCGGTACTATTACCAGAGTTATGGATCGTGGTGCGACTGTCGATCTTGAAGGCGGTGTGGAAGGGTTTGTACCCACTGCACAATTAGGCCGTAAAGATCTGTCTGATCCTACCGGTATCTTTAACGAAGGGGATGAAATTCCTCTGCAGGTAATTGAGTTTGACCGTAACCAGCATAAAATAGTTCTAAGTGCTACCGCTTATTACAAAAAACGGGAAAGCAATGAACTGGATCAGTTCCTGGCCAAGCATCCGATTGAAAAAGCAAAACTCATGGCCGATGCTATGCCGGAAGATCTCAAAAAGCAAGCTGAAGAAGCTAAAGCCGAAGAGCCAAAAGCTGAAGAACAACCCGAGGTTGCTGAACAGTCCGAGACTGCTGAACAGCCCGAGGTTGAAGAAGCTAAAGCCGAAGAGCCGAAAGCTGAAGAGCAGCCCGAGACTGTTGAACAGCCCGAGGTTGAAGAAGCTAAAGCCGAAGCGCCGAAAGCTGAAGAGCAGCCCGAGACTGTTGAGCAGCCAGAAGCTGAAGAAGCTAAGGTTGAAGAACCCGAGGCTGCTACAGAGGAATCAAAAGAAGAAGATTCCAGTAGCGAACCTGATAAAACAGAATAAAACATACACATCTGTGTATCTTCATAAAAACCGGCGGTTATTTATTTAATTGCCGGTTTTGTTTTGGGGAAAATAATAATAAATCCCATAACTTTGTCATTGCAATTCGTTATATTAAGTAGTTATGAATTTGAAAAACCAAAAGATACTCAGGTTTCAAACTGTCGGATGTCGGCTCAATCAGTATGAATCGGAAAAGATGGCGGCAGAGTTGTATCCCTATGGTTTCAGGCGTGCCTCTAAGGATGAAAAAGCTGATCTGACTATAATCAATACCTGCACTGTTACGCATCGGGCCGATTCTGATTGCCGTTATCTGGTTCGTCGTGCCAATCGTCTTAATCCCAATGGAAGAATTGTTGTAGTTGGCTGTTATGTTGATCATGATCCCAAACTGCTTGCTGCAATGGAGGGAGTAGATGCTCTCATTTATAATGATGAAAAAGACAAAATAGCTTCTATTCTTCCCGGTAAAATGCCTGAGCTTTTTGATCAGGAACCCGACATAAATTGCTCTACTGCAATTTCTGATTTTCATAACCGCAACCGTGCCTGGCTCAAGATTTCCGATGGCTGTAATCAGCAGTGTACTTTCTGTATTATTACAATTGTAAGGGGTAAGTTAATAAATCGTCCGGCAGGGGAAATTATTGATGAGATAAACAGCCTTGCGAGTTTTGGTTATAATGAATTGGTTCTGACAGGTGTAAACATGGGTTACTATAAAGATAAGACTCAAGGAGTCAAAAGCCTGGCCGGACTCTGCAGGATGATTATTGAAGAGACAGATTTATATAGAATCAGGCTTTCATCAATTGAACCTCAAATTGTCGGGGATGATCTGGTGCGGTTATTTGCTGATTCAGATGGCAGAATCTGCCGTCATTTTCATCTTCCTTTACAATCCGGATCGGATAGAATTCTTCGCCTGATGCGCCGCCCTTATAAAGCGGAGACTTTTATCAAAAGAGCAGAGTCAATCAAGAAAGTCGATCCTAACACAATTATTGGTGCTGATCTGATTGTTGGTTTTCCGGGAGAAACTAAAGATGATTTTGAAATGAGCCGACAGGTATGCGAATCAGGTGTTGTTGACTATATGCATGTTTTTAGTTATTCCGATAGACATGGTACAAAAGCCGCTGAAATGGAAAGTAAAATAAAGCCCGAAGAGATAAAAAACCGAAACAAATTACTTTCCGGGGTCTCTTCTAAGTTAATGAGAAACTTTTTGCAGAAGCAGGTAGGGGAGACGCTTGAGGTGATTTCTGAACATAAGCCTGACAGGGATGGTTCACATTTTGCTGTATCTGATAATTATCTTAAAGTAAAATTGCCGGCTTCAATTAAAACCGGCAAAGCTGTTGTTAAAGTCAAAATCGAAAAAGCTTTTGATGATTATCTGACTGGTGAGATGATCTCATAATTATTCTCTAAATCAAAATGACCAGTTTATAACCGGGAATACTGGAAAAGCGCCACCCTGCTTGATGATATTAACCAATCCGATCTGCAATCCTTTCATTGAAACAGCATAGTTCACAAAACCAAACTGAACACCACTGGCATGATGGGCATAATTAACAATACCCGATTGAAAACCCTCAAAATTCTTTTTAACAATATTCACGGCATTATCCTGCCAACCGACAAAATCGGCATCAACTATCCCAACAAATCCATATTGCAAACCTTTGGATACTCCGGATGTGTTATGGTTAACCAACCCTATATCAAGACCTTTAACAGTTGTATTGCGGCCATAGAGAATATTTATCCTTAATCCGGTAATAGCATCACCTTCCGGAAAAATTTGAACCGGATTGAACAGAGAAACCTGAACAGGTCTTTCTTCTGCAATAATCGTTGATGATAAAATCATGATTGATAGAACCATAATTACCGAGTATAAACAGATTTTCTTAAACATTACTTATCCCTTTCTTAAATATTAATAATCACTGACCACTTACCGGGACTTCAGTGCAATTAATTTCTTTACCCATATTATAAGTGCAGGTTTCTATAGTAACTTTATAGCCATAGTCATATTTTGTAGTACATACACCGTGCTTCTTTCCATTGAATGTATTTTCATCTCGAATTTTGCTGCCGTTTTCGTCATACCATTTCATATTTGATTTTCTATCTTCTCCCAGATATTGAATGGTTTTGTGAGATGACATTTGACCATTTTTATAAT
>DAOWMZ010000110.1 GCA_030642845.1 Candidatus Zixiibacteriota bacterium | reverse complement strand
CCTATAAATAATTCACTAATAGATATATATAGCAATTTGTTTTGTGTTGATATTCACTCGCATTGGACAAATAAGGACAAAAACCGTCTTTCAAAATATAATGCAGCTTTATCTTATTTTTATAATGATTTTATTGATGGAGGAACTGTACGAATTGATAACAATTTAAAAATAGAACAGAAGAGTACATCCCTTGATTATATTGATAAATCCCATAATTATAATTCATCAAAAGAATATTTTATGTTAAGTGTAGGTAAATTTAAAACCTACCAATTTAATTTACAAAATACTGTGCGATATGGAATGACTAACGATATTAACTTAAATCTAAATCTTGAGTTGTTATATAATATAGAGCATACAAATGATAAATTTTCAAGGAAAGTTGATAGTACATATTATTCTCAATCGAGTTTAAAGAAAAATAAGAGAAATCTAACGGCAATATATAATCTTCGTTCTCTGATAAATAAATTTAAACCTCTACAGATTGATATTCAGTTCTCGCAAAAGTATTCATATATAACAGGTGATAGTACGTTGTATTCTTATTATAGTGGTGATGATAGTTTAAGATACTGTAGTATTGATTATACAACGACTAATGGTATTGGAAATTCTAATATTGTAATTGGGCTTAACCTATTAACTCTTGGTGATTTCAATGAAAACATATTATTGGACAATTATAATGGGTTTTACCGAACGATGTTAAGTGGAAATCAATTATACTCTGGTTTGGAATTTAATTATTTAGAAGAACACAATAAAGATCCATATCCACATAGTAGAACAATTTCTTTAAAATATAAACTTGCATATGGAATGGAAGACCATTTAGAAATTTCAGCAAATATTGAATATACTAAGAAAAAAGTTGTGTTTTTAAGAATTCCTGGACTTCCTGAATATTCGATGTCATATCGTAATAATATCAATCATGGAATAAGTATTAAATTCAGGTCATATGAATATAACTATGATAAATACGATAATTGGATACAAGATACTAAATATGATATATTATTAGGTAATCAATTAAGTCTTGGGCAAATATATTTTGAAGCAAATATAAAATTTCCGCCACAATATAAATACTCAGATGAAAGTATAAGATTACTTTCACTAAGTGGATTCAGAAACATCAACTATTCTATTATTGAATATAAACTATCTGCAGGGATAGGTTATGGTTTAATTTTAGAGTTTGTTAATTATGAATCATATAGAAATTCAAAAATCTATCAAAGAGACTATTCATTTGAAATAAATAAACGATTTTTTCAGAAAATCAGGTTCTCAATGAAATATAACCAAAGTTATAGAAGCTCTCACACCACTGACCCAACAATCACAACCGAAATATTAGCCCTCTTCTAATTAAAATCTATATCCACATCCTGACGGTCGGATTCTGTAGCTCCGGCAGAATTAACTCCCTTGACTGACAGTAGTATCCATGTTACCTTTAAGGAAAAGCAGCGCGCCATAACTCCGTGGCAGTCAGTTGTCTTTTACAATGATGATATCCTGTTGGGAGGCGGCATAATTAAATAGCTTCGGGGAGGGGCAATGCAAATTAAATCAATCTTTCGCTTTTTAATACCGCTAATTATTCTTTTATCATTATCAAAAATATGTATCGCCGATGTTGAGATTCCCTTTGATTATTACTACGGTCGCTGGGTTGACGGCCATCAGATAGGCGGTGCATACGAATTTCGTGATGATGCAGACGATCAGAGCAAGCAAATTGACTATCTGTTTACTTCAGGGAAATACCAATCTGGTTTTGATATCGTAAGAAGATATGATTTAGGTGTTGAAGGGTATGGGGATAGAGGTTGGATTACTCCCGTTGTAAATTTCAAAATACGTCCAAATTCTCATTGGCAAATTGGAATCGATGAAGCCTATTATGCAAAGTCATTTAAATATTATGGTAAATATCAACAAGATTTTTATCATCATAAAAATATTTCAAACTCAGGATTTTTATCCTTGTCATCACATTGGTTGAGTAAGAACAATATGAACTTGTCAAAGCATTCAGCAAAATATTCATACTATTTATCGCCTCTTGTGGGTAAAGGTACATTAAAAATTGATAATTATTTTAGTATCAATGAAACTATTGAAAGGGATTATAATTGGGATTTAAGGAATAATAACTCCTCCACATATCTATATACATGGGAACATTATGACCGTCTGTTTTGGTATGAATTTAATAATTATTTAAGTTATGGTTTGAATGATTTTCTTAACTTAAAGTTTAATCTGGAGTATCAGTTTAGCAAAAGGGATGCAAATAATTTTCAAATAATGGATAGGTCAGGACAATATAGATCTTACTCAAATAGTAAGAGTAACAGTTCGAGATATATTTATTCGTATGATCTGTCGATTATATCATCTTATACTAATCCGTTTTACTTGCAAATAGGTTTAGCTCAAAGTTATTTTAAAACGGATAGAAGTTCAGAAGAACGGATTTATGATTTAATTAATGATACAGTTACTTTTAAAGAGTGGGGTTATAAATACCCCTTTTCTGTGGGTCGAACAGATTTTATGATAGGATTACATTTACTCACTACAGGGGAGTTTGATGATAATATACTTCTGGATAACTACAAAAACTTCTACGGCACAATGTTGTTTCATAACCAGTTTTATTCCGGTCTTTCACTGACTATTAGTAATAGGGGTAATGATCAATCTTCTATAGACTATTCAATTGCTTATGGCATATTAGGCAATTTTGAATTACGCACTAACTTAAATTATATATTGTATGATTTTTATAGTTCATATTCTGAACCAAGTCATCGGAATGGCGAAACTCTGACTTCAGAATTTATATTTAAATTTCGGTCATATGATTATCATCCAAACAAAAACTACGGTTGGGATAGAGATAATAAATACGACATAGTATTAGGAGAAATTCAGGATCTGGGTGAAGTGAAGATGGAAATTAGCTATAGGCCACCGGTCTTTAGTAATGAGCCAAATAAAGAACGATCTTTTTTGTCATTTGATAACCTTAAAAGCCATGGATATGCATCCTTGAATATTTATCTATCAGCTGGTTTAGGGAGAGGATTTGGGGTAGAAGTTAGAGATTCTGAATCTTATCTGGATCTTATAATATCAAGAAGAAATTATAATATTGAGGTATGCAAAAGAATTTTCCAAAAATATAAATTCTCATTGAAATATGAACAAACATACGTCAAAAGTATAAATCATAATATTTCCAAAACTTTTGCCCCGACAATCACTGCTACTTTCAAAGCCCTCTTCTAATTAAAATCTATATCCACATCCTTGCGGTCGGATTCAGTTGCCTTAAAAAGTTCTTTTGATGTATAGCCTAACATACGAGCAATAAACATATCCGGGATCTGCTCAATACGAATATTAAAAGTATTTACCGAATCATTATAAAATTCCCTGCGATCTGCTATCTGGTTTTCAATCTCGCTGATACGCTGTTGAAACTGCTGGAAACTTCGGTCGGCTTTCAATTCGGGATAATTCTCTGCAACTGCAAACAATGATTTCAATGCCCCGGCAATCATGCCATCCGCTTTGGCTTTATCACCAACCGTATTGGCACTCATAAATGCTGTGCGGGCTTCGGTGACTTTTACCAGAACGCCTTCCTCATGCTTCATGTAGCCTTTGACAGTTTTCAGCAGCTTGGTGAGTTCATCATGACGCTGTTTGAGGAGCACATCAATATTGCTCCAGGCTTTTTTGATATTATTTTTGAGTCGGACAAGGCTGTTATAAACCCCAATAAACCATCCTACAAGAATAATAAGTAACAGTCCTACTACCACGCCTATTACAATCAGAATAATGCTCATATTTTCTCCTATAAATAGTTATTCAGCTTCATAAAAAGAATTATTCCACCCACAATAAGGGCTATGCCTATCACAAACAAGAGAATCATCGTATTTCTGATTTTTTTAATAATCTCTTTTTCACTACGATCAGAAATAATAAAAGTTATCTCGTTTGAACCTTCGCAGATTAATATATTATCGGGAGCGTTATCATCATTAACAGCAGTACCCAGAACAAACAGAACTTCTTTTGGAGCAATATAATATTCATAATATTTCCTGTCCCCAACACTTGATCCCCAACTGAAATTGAATCCATCATTAGTGTCAATCGGCTCAAGATTCCATTCTCTGGTATCCATTTCCGTAATGGCATCACTATCCCAGTTTTTAAGCAGGCTTAATATACCGGAAAATGATCCCATGAAACCAGTTTTCTGATAGAATGCCTTTTTACAGTTTACATGACAGGTAGCACCATATGGATTGACCAAAACTCTACCAGTGTCATCTTTGGCGAAGAATGGGATTCTCTTCTCCCCGCGTCCAACGGTTTCCCAACTATATGATGTATGCGTTCTGCCTTTGGAATCGCGACTTGTTTTTTTCTTATATTCCTTAATTTTATATTTATAATAGACACACTCGGTTTTCGAAAAAGGAGCGATTAAAATTCCCTGGGGTTCGGCAAATCCATGAATTTCAACCAAACCCATAGCAATAGACCTGACTTTGGAACGGGGAGTGTCCTGGATCAGCTTAACCCGTCGCATCTTGTTGAAACCGAAAAAGAATACAACTCCTCCACTTATAAAAACCACAACCGGTATGACAATTTCTAATATTGGGCTCATTATATTCTATTACTCTCAATATTTAAACTTATTCAAATTAATCCATCTGTGATGGGTATTCAAGTTTTATAATTCAATCTTCGTGCCTGGCAGACGCCCTCGTCTGCTGGTTAATGGGGCACACGTGGGCGTGTGCCGCCCACAAGAACTAAATTTCCTGATGACATAATCTTGACAGGCATCGAAGATGCCTTTTTATTAGGTATTGATAGTATTATAATAATTAACAAGGAGGTTCTCATGCCGCAGGTTAAATTTTTGGGTCATTCTTGTGTGTCGATAACTGATGGCGACCACAAACTGATTATAGATCCTTTTCTGAACGACAATCCGCAAGCGCCGGTTAAGGCTGATGAAATTGATGTGAACTACATTCTGGTAACGCATGGTCACGGGGATCATATAGGCGACACTTTCTCAATTGGTAAAAGATGTAAAGCTATGGTAATTGCCAATTTTGAACTGGCAAATCTCTGTGCCAAACAGGGGCTTGATATTCACCCCATGCATATTGGAGGGGCGCATGATTTTGATTTTGGACGCGTTAAGCTGACAATCGCCCATCATGGCGGGGGATACGGGGAGGATGCATCAATTTATACCGGACCTGCCACCGGGATGCTGGTTACAATTGGAGGAAAAACAATCTACCACCCCGGGGATACCGGTCTGTTTTATGATATGAAACTGATAGGTGAAATGAACAATATTGACCTCGCTTTTCTACCGATAGGGGATAATTTCACTATGGGAATCGATGATGCAGTCAAAGCAGTTGAATTCCTTCAACCCAAAAAAGTTGTCTTATTCCATTATAAAACATGGGAAATTATTGATAGCGAACCTGAAGAGTTCAAAAGTAAGGTTAAAGGATCAGAGGTTGTAATTCTCAAACCGGGAGATTCTCTGGATATTTAAGGTTCAAGCATTGGAAACTATGCCGGTGGTAATTTATAAATCACCGGTCTTTTATTAGAAAAGATAACAACTTATCTCTGTTTTGGTTGATTGGCCGACAACCTTGTCTTAAACTTACCCAAAAAAAGATATAAGATTATAAAAAGATGAAAATAATTTTGAAAATACTCGGTTGGCTTGCTGCGATAATTATCTTCTTAACTATAGTGCTGATAGTTGGGGTAAAAATATATTTCAATGATGGAAAAATCAGAGAAATAATTGTCAATGCCGCCAATGAAAATCTTGGCCGCAAAGTTAATATTGGGAAAGCTGAAGTCTCTTTCTGGGGAGGATTGGGTGTTAAATTAGAGAATGTGGAACTGAATAACCCGCAGGATATGTCAGAAAAAGATCAGTTGTTCCGAGCTCAAAAGGTAGAACTTAAACTGAGTCTTATCCCACTGTTGTATTCTGAATACAAAATTGACCGATTATCAATTGAAAAACCAATTATAAATTTATATAAAACCAAAGATGGCAAAACTAATTATTCATTCAGACTAAATGATTCTGTTAGTAATAAAGCATCTGATGAAGCCAAAGCGGCTGCCGCATTAGTTACTTTTAATAAACTGGAAATAACAGAAGGAGTACTAAAATTTAAAGATGATAGTACAACTTCCAATTTGTTATTTAATAACTTCAATTTATCATCATTTTTGAATATTCCCTATGAGAACCATTATCATTCCGAGGGTAGTATTGAAATTGCCGACGGTTCTTTGAATTTTGGAATTGCGGTTAATTCAGTCAAAATGAAAACTTACTGGTCAGCCGATTATGACACTAATAAAAAAT
>DAOWMZ010000024.1 GCA_030642845.1 Candidatus Zixiibacteriota bacterium | reverse complement strand
TTAGCTCGCGATGAAAGAGCCCCAAGTTACAATCTGGTAGCTTCCTATGATCGGGAAGATTATAATATGTACTTTTTTGATACTACTAAAGAAGAATGGAAATTGGCAGGTAATCCCTTCTTACTTGAGGAACTTCAGTTATATTTTCATGATGATAATCTGGAGCCATTGATTTACAGCAGGACTTCCCCTTATACATCACCCTATTATCCCGATATGTCATATTATTTTAAGAGTCAGGATTTTAATTCCTCAGAAATGGGAGTTGCAAGGTCTATTGGGAAAAAATACCCCGATCAGCCATATCCATCTACTTCAATAGCAGACTCAGCTCGTCCGGAAGAATTAACCGAAGATGGTTATCTAAAATACTTTGAATATGAATACCTAATTGAAAACTTACTCCCTACGGTGGAATACTATGTTAATGTAACGGCATTTGATTTTGGCTCGCCCACATTTGATCTTGGAGCATTAGAATCATCAGTAACGCTTAATGCTAAAAGTGCATATGCTCAGGGATCACCTGGTCAGGTGCTTAACAATGAAGTTGGTGTTCAGGTCTATCCCAATCCTTACCGACTGGATGCTCGTTATCGCGAAACAGGTTTTGAAGGAAGAAATGATAGCGATCGCCCCGATGATCGTGTCAGAAAACTTCATTTTGCCAATATTCCACCCAAGTGTAAAATTAGTATCTTTACAATTGACGGTGATTTAGTCAAAGAATTTGATCATAATGTTGATCCGTCTGATCCTAAAGCTACTCATGAAACATGGAATATGATTACCAGAAACACACAGATGGTTGTCTCCGGGTTATATTATTACGTAATTGAAGCGGATAATTGGGAAACACATGTTGGTAAATTCGCTGTAATTATGTAATATTATAAAATGACTTATTTTTATTCTAAATCTCATGTTTCTACACTTATTTTGTTGATTATTATTGTCCTCAATATATTTCCAAATAATTTGAGAGCTAATGATACAGTAATCAATCCAAAATTAGAGTTGATTAAAAAAGACCGGAAAACTTTTAGCACTGCTTCGATTGTAGTTGATTACACTGCTCATAACAGAGGAAATATCCAACTTGCAATTGCCAATAACGGGACGTTCGGCACTTTAGGCGGTTCAATAGCCGACCCCTTTACAGGTGAAAGCATCCCCTCCTGTATCTATCCCAAAAACAGCGATCTGGTTTACTTATGGGTTGCTGCAATTTGGATTGGAGCAGTAGTGGGCAGAGATACTCTTGTTTCAACCGGTTCGGAAGATTTCTATGAAAATGAGGAATTCTGGCCTGAAGTAGAACCATTCAAACCAAAGGGTGGATTTACATATAAATCAATTGATCCCAATAGTCAATTCTATGATGAAGATGCTTATTCCGAGCAGGATATAATATGTGAATATATGGATACTCTTTCTGATCCAGGGATAGTTCACTGGGATGATTATGATAATCGCCAGCATATTCCTCTTGGTGTAAAAATATACCAAAGATCTATGGCCTGGAGTTTTTCATATGCCGATGATTTTATCCTATTTGATTATCAAGTTGAAAATATTGGCACCAGGGATTTAAAAAATGTCTATTTGGGTATTTATGCTGACGGAGATGTTTGGCATACAAGCAATCAGAATGAAGGACATTGGACTGATGATATGGTCGGATTTTATAGAACCCATCCGGCTCCAGAAGGATGCGGTTTCATTGATACCATTAATGTTGCTTATCATTTTGATAATGATGGTGATCCTGTAAATGGTGCATGGGACGAAAAATCTCCAAGAGGGGCAGTTGGAGCAAGGGTAGTAAGAACACCTGCAAAAGAGCTCAAGTACTCATACAACTGGTGGATTACTAATTATTCAAATTCAGCATTGGATTTTGGTCCAAGGACTTTAGATTCCCCCGAAGATCCTTATAGAAATTTTGGTCCGAGAATGGGATCACCTGAAGGAGATAAAAACAAGTATTATATTCTGCGCCATGAGGAGTTCGATTATGATCTCTTATTTACCGCTTTAGACCATAGCCAAGTAGGATATGCCCCTCCTCCTGAACAAGCAGAAGATTTTGCAAACGGGTATGATGTCCGTTATCTTTTATCTTTTGGTCCCTTCGATATTAGTCCAGGACAAAAACTCCCGGTTTCATTTGCCTGGATAGGTGGGGATGATTTACATCCTTCTCCCAACAATTTTGACAACCTATTTAATTCAGCTCATCCTCAATTATTTTATGAATCACTTAACTTCGATAATCTTGCAGCTAATTCAAGATGGGCTTCATGGGTTTATGATAATCCGGGAGTTGATACTGATGGGGACGGATATTTTGGAAAGACGCGTATCTGTTATCTGGATTCAACAATATATGGCTTTGATACTATCAGCATGGATCCGTTTCTTCTCGATACGCTATGGGATTTTACATCTGCAGAAACAACATATTCTGAAGGTGATAATGTCCCTGATTTTGAAGGGGCTGGTCCTCCCACGGCTCCCAAAATTCGTGTAATTCCCGGTGCCAGTGAATTAACTATCAGGTGGAATGGATATTATTCTGAAACAACACCAGATGTATTTTTAAATGAAATAGATTTTGAAGGTTATCGGGTTTATATCAGTCGTGATGATCGACCGGGGAGTTATTCTGTTTTAACTTCTTATGATGTCGAGGATTATAATCGTTATATTTTTAAAGAAGTCACTCCCGGTAATTTTGAATGGATTCTCGAAGATATCCCTTTTCTGCTTGATTCCCTAAAAATAATTTTTGGAGATAATAATTTTAACCCGCTTCTCTATCCTCGCACCAATCCATTAACTTACGGACTGATAGATTACTATTTTGAACCGCAGGATTATAATATGTCACAGCTAAATACTATTGATGGAATTCGCAAAGTTTATCCTGATGCTACCTATCCCGGACCAGATCGTAAGCAATGGAAAGAGAAAGATCTCGTTTATGACTATAACGAACCCCTCCCAAAATTTTACGAATATGAGTATAAAGTATAAAAACTCCTCTCAACTGTCCCTTACTATTGCGCTGTGACTACTTTTGACTTCGGCTCGCCAAAAGTAGGACTTCCACCTTTGGAGACTGCGCCGGTAAACAACACAGTTATTGAATATCCTCAGTATGATGCTCAAAAAGTTGAAAATGAAAATCTTGATGTTTATATTTATCCTAACCCATATCTTATTGACCAAAACTATCGAGATAATGGCTTCGAAGGTAGAGGGATTCTTGATCGTCCCGATGATCGCGTGAGAGAAATCCATTTTGCTAACTTACCTCATAAATGTAAGATCAGTATTTACAGTCTCGACGGGGATTTGCTTATAGAGATTGACCACAATGTTCCGCATGGCGATCCCAGCTCTGCACATGACAGTTGGAATCTGATTACTCGTAATACTCAAGCTGTAGTTTCAGGTTTATATTATTGGGTAGTAGAATCTGATGATCGAATTCAAATCGGTAAAGTTGCCATCATAAAATGATCATTTTTTGAAATCATACTCCAACGGCAGTCTCTTTTTAAATAACATATAACCAACCATTGCTACCAGTGCCATCAATGAAATTAAAAACCATGCAATCATTGGATCATCAGAATATTTATCCAAAATAAAACCGCCATACAATGGTCCAATTGACCAACCGGCTGCTAAAAAGAATCCATGAATTCCCATGTAGCGTCCCATTCTTCCTTCAGGAGCCAGTCTTGATGTCAATGTCAGAGATGGAGGGGATATAAAAACCTCACCAAACGTGATAATAATAATAGCGATCATAAAATACTCAAACCCGATAAAAATTCCCATCATTCCATAGCCGATTAAATATAAGAATGCTCCGCTACTGATTTGAGAGGTCAGGCGGAATCTTGAAAAGAAATGTGTAACCGGAAGTTGCAGGGCTACTACGAGTAGTCCATTAAGCGAGAATAGATAACCAAGCTCTGTTTCTGATAATCCAACAATATTTACTGAGTAAACAGAAAATGGAACTATCAGTTGAGATACAACCAAATATAATATTAGCTGCAGAGAAACATGGATAGCCAAATTGTGATCATCTTTTACCGCAATCAAATCCTTCATTTTAAACTTATCCATGGTTTTGACAGTCTCAGGAGATTTGAGAAATAACCATACAATAAGACCGGATATTGTTGTCAGTATAGCAGAGATAAGAAACAGCAGTGCATAGGATGATGTCGCAAGTAATCCACCAATCGCCGGTCCCATAGCCCAGCCTAAATTCCCGGCTGATCTCGTAATAGCATAGCCGTCAAGGCGTTGTTTTTCTGGTAATATGTCCGAAACCATAGCGTTTGCAACCGGTTGAAAAATTGCTCCAAAAATAGAATTGATAAGTAGAAATATTGCTACCCACAAGAAACCCAATTCATAATATATTGATCCGGCCAACCCTATAAACGCTACCCCTCTTATAAATTGTGAGTAAATCAAAATTGTCCTGCGTTCCATACGATCAGATACTTCTCCCCCGATAGCTTGAAACAATGCCCTGACTACAGCCATCACCCCAAAAAAGATACCTATTTCGGTCATGGAAAAGCCAAATTCATCATTAAAATATATTGCAATAAAAGGGAGAGATGCAGAGAAACCGATAGCACTGACCAACCAGCCCAATGATAATATCCAGAGGTTGGAATTAAAATGACTTACATAATCAATGGCTCGTTTAATCATTATTTGTAAAATAAATAGAATAAATAATAATTCACAAGCCAATTAAGAAAAGAATATTTAATTTAAAAAAGGAAGTCCTATAAATATGATATAAATACCGGTAATTTATAGAATTCGTATAAAGAGCAAAATCCGTAAATCAGAATTTTTAATTCTAACTTGTAAGTTTGGCTAATCTGGCTTTCAAGTCTTTTATTTCACGAATCTCTATTTCAGGATCACCCCAATATGTAAGAACCTCCTCATAGTTTTTAATTGCCTCATCAGTATTCCCCAGACCTTCGTTAGCAATTCCCATAAGATATAAATACCTTAAGCTTCTAAATCCATTAGTACTCTGTTTATCACCAAAGACATAATCTTTGAGAAGATCTTTTCCTTCTTTGAAATCACCAGTCAATATCTTAAGTATTCCTATTTCCCTAATGTTCTGAATTCTTTGAGAAATTCGTATAACCTCATTCTGCTCTTCAAGAGATTTTATAAGTGCGATAGTATCAGCCAGGCAGTATGCATCAAATGACAAGACAAGTTTATCAATAATTGGCCACATTGATGAAGGTGTGACACTCTTAAATTCTTCAATTGCTTCTTCCAAAATTGGTCTTACTTTTTCACACTGGGTATAATCACTCTCAACAACTGATATTGCATAATTCAATCCCTTGAATTGCGTTGTCCAGTTATATCCCTGCTCATCAAAATATAACGAGCTATCAATATTATGCAGCCTGTCATAATGAGAAGATAATGAACTATAAGCTCCGCTAATATAAGTACTATCATTTGTTTTAAATGCTTCTTCTATTGCCTTGAAATAATAATCAGTAGCAGTATTAAATTTTCCTCTCCAATACTCTATATTTGCTTTCCTGTAAAAATATACTACCATTAAAAAATGATCATCTTCGATAGTTTTGCGATATTTTTCGAGATATTTTTCAGCCATTTCAAAATTACGTTTTCTGATATACAACGTAGATAATCTACTTAATCCCTTGGTTTCATTTGGAAAGAGTTCCAAAGCGATTTCATTCTCTGCTATTGCTTCATTATATTTATCTTGTGATTCATATATCAGTGCTATTTCAAAATATGCTTCAGGTGATTCCGGATGGTATTTTCTGATTCTCTTTATATAATCGAGAGCTTGGTCATATTGTCTTAGTCCCTGATAAATTTGTGAGTAGAATGAGAGAGCTAATTGATATCCGGGGTCCATTGCTAACACCGTATCCAACTGGGCAAAACAGGCCGGAGTATCCTGATTAAACTGCTGTAATGTCATAGCATAAATTGTTCGTATTTCTTTATCATCAGGATAATGATCAACATAAGTGGCTAGTTTTTTAAAAGCAGCATCATAATCCTGAATCAACCAGACATCGGAGTACAATTCAAGTTTGCTTCGTTCCCTAATTGGTAGTTTATTTTTATATTCCTGAGCAATGGCGAATTGAGCCGAGCCTTCCTGGCCTCTCCCCTCAAATACATGGCACATACCTACTCTCATATAAGCCATAGCAAAGGTCGGATCTATTTCTATAGCTCTTTCAAATTTCAGAATAGCTTCATCATTCAGCTCAAGAGAGAACAGTTTCATGCCCTCGTAGTAAAGCTTGTAAGCCTCCGGAAATTCAGTAATCATACTGGCTACACTCGTTGATTTATTCATGATCTCCTGGATATTAAGCGATGAAGCAATTTTGTTGGTCAGGCTGTCAACCATAGTAAAGGGATCATCTCCAACAACTTTTTCGGCAAAAACAATTTTACCGGTTGCTATATCTTCCAGCCGGGCATCTATTCTTATCTTATCTCCCATTTTATAAAATGAACCTGACAATACATTTGCCGCACCAAGTGAGCGAGCAGCATTAATTTTATCAGAATAAGAAAAGACAATTTGTCCCAAGCCTCTCATCTGAGATTTTACATTTTTTATAGCATCTTTTGCAACCGGAATACCTTCGAGTGATTTGCCAATAGCATCCCTGATAGCATTTGCAATTTCATCTCCTTCATTACCGGAAAGAGCTTTATCTTTTTTTAAGAAATCCATGATTCTTTGTGTACTGATAATTGAAATTGCATCACTCTGAACCAGATCAGTCATTAGAATATCAGGCAATCCTGTCTCCAGCCAATCAAGAGTAGTATCTTTGGTTTTATTTTCAAAACTGAAAATTGCAAGGGCATCACCGAATACTGTATCAGAATAAACAACACCACTATTATCTGGTTGGGTTGCGGATTCATCAGAGCCTGACCAATTATAAATGGCAATCGCTACAACTATTATAACAGCAGCAATTCCTGCTATTCCCTTCCAGGAGAATTCAATTGTCTTAGAATATTTCTGTTTATTTGATGTAGAAGAAATACCGGAAAGTGATTCGGAGATACCACTGTCATATTGTCTTCTGAGGTTTCTCAAATCAACGACCAGATCCGCCGCACTTTGATAGCGATCATTTGGATTTTTCTGAAGGCATTTATCTATGATTCGTTCCAGTTCCGGATTAATATTTTGGTTCTTAAGGCTGGGAGCTTCATGTTTTGTTTCAAGTATTTTTGCCAGAGTGGCAACTTGAGATGAGCCGCTAAACGGAAACTCACTGGTAACCATATGGTATAACAATACACCAAACGAAAAAAGATCAGAGCGGGAATCCACTTTCTCACCACGCGCCTGTTCGGGGGACATGTATGAAATCGTTCCGACTATTTTACCTTCTTTAGTCAATTCCTGAGAAACAGTATTGGTGTTGTCATCATCCATTTGTGTCGTGTCCAACGGCTTAGCCAAACCGAAATCCAGTATCTTGGGGGTTCCTTCGTCATCTACAAGGATATTTGATGATTTAATATCCCGGTGGACAATATTTAATTTATGAGCTGCTGCCAATCCGGCTGCTATCTTTTCCCCTAACCGCAAAATACTATTGAGATTGGTTTGTGTACTTTGCATATAATCAAAAAGTGGTTTCCCTTTAACGCGTTCCATAACGATATAGGAAACATCTTTACCTGTCTCAGGATGTTTGCTTTTGCCCATATCATAGATCCCCATAATATTGGGATGTGATATTTGAGCGGCTGTTTTTGCTTCTCGTTCAAAGCGCTGAAGCCTTTCTGAATCTTCAAAAAACTCATCAAGTAAAATTTTCAATGCCACCTGACGATTAAGTTTCTGGTCTTCGGCAAGGTAAACTTCACCCATACCGCCCGCCCCAAGATGACCTAAAATTTTAAAATTAGCAAAAACCTGTCCGGTTTCTAACATATCTATTTCCTTTGCACAATCATCATTGTTATATCATCAGAACGAGGATAATCCTCGATAAAATTCAGTACATCCTGAAAAATGTATTCACCTATTTTTTCCGCAGAGAAGTTACATCTTTTTGAAACATATTTTTCCAGTCTTTCTTCTCCATACTGCCCAATTACACTTTCGGCTTCGGTCACGCCATCAGTAAAAATGAGAATAAAATCATCTTTATCCAGAGTAACCTGTCCTTCCGGCCATAAATCAAATTCCATCGCTCCGATTGGTATTCCGGACTCATCAAGAAGCTTGAACGTTCCATCCCCTTTAACCAGCATTGGAGGATTGTGACCGGCGTTAACATAACTCACATGATGTGTTTCCGGGTCAAGAAGGCCAATGAACAGAGTAGCATAATCGCCGGAATCACTGTGTTGAACTAACTGACTTGAAACTTTTTTAACAGTATCGCACAGATTAAAATCGGGCTGATTATAGAGGATGCGAAATGAAGCCAGAATATTTGCCATCAACAAAGCTGCCCCCATCCCTTTTCCGCTTACATCAGCGACCATAAAGAGAAGCTTCCCATCAGGCATCACATACATGTCATACAGATCTCCACCAACTGCTCGGCATTGTTCCTGAAATGAATGGAGATTATACCCGGAAATTTCAGGATTATTTTTGATCAATAATTTCTTTTGAATCGATGATGCTCTCCTTAATTCGGCATCAATTATCTGTTTTTCTTCACGTTCACTCATCAGTGTGTAATTTTGCAGCCGGGAACCAATGATATTTCCGAATATAGCGAGAAGACGAAGGTGATCGTCATTATATTGGTGCAAAGGATTGCTGGTATCGGCATAAAGGATACCGTGTACTTTTTCTTCATCAAATAGAGGAACGGCCATTGCTGATTTCATCTCTGACATGATGATGGAATGCTGTGCGGCAAACTGAGGGTCCTGAGTAGTATCACTAATAAGGATCGCCTGAGGATCAGAAAGGATTTTGTTTATAATTGTTTTTGATATACGAAATTCACCAAGGTCTTTTCCACCAGTTATGTGAGAAGCGGCTGTGTAAACTTCATCACTGTTTTCTTCGGTAAATAGAATTGCCAGCCTCTCGGAAGTTATTACTTTACTGATGAGTTTAAGTGATTTATGAAGCATAATTTCTTTTGGATCGGAAAGGACCAGCATCTTGGCAATTTCAAATATTGTTGGAAGAACTTCCGGCTTATCTATAATTTTTGATGGTAGAGGTTTAAGAGCTTCGCTAATATCCAAAAACAGAGACTTTTCAGGTTCATCTTTAGTTAATTGAGTAGTCGGTACTTTTGATTTGACTGAATTATCATCAGCAGCAATACGAAATTCTACCTGTCCGAAAACAATATTGTCACCCGATTTAATTTCAGTCGGTGCATTAATCCTAATACCATTTACAGCAGTCCCATTGTGACTTCCATTATCAGCAAGGGTGATTACCGAAAGATCATCAGTAATTATCAATTCTGCATGATTTCGTGAGACAGTTTTATCCTGAATAAAAAAATTACAATCAGATTTTCGACCGATGGAATATTTTCCCGGCAGTAAATCCCATGAATATAATTTGCGTCCGTCAGTTCCAATTAATTTAAGCATCAAAATCTTCCTGTATATTCAATTCGGTATAGGTCTTTTATTCTAATACATTTATTTGTATTTGTTAATTAAAAAATCAGCTATAGTTGAAAATCCATTAATATTATATTGATTCCAACCTTTTTGAGACATATCAAAGAGTTTTCCGGACTTTTGATGGCTTTCTAACATCGTTCCAAAAAGATTGGCATCAATATTTAAATCTATTTCTACACTTACTCCAGTTTTCATCAAAAATTCATTATTCAATGGAGCGTATGGGCCAATATGCGGGTTGACAATGAACTGCGGTAAACCCAGTCCCACTGCCCAGTTTGATCTTTCATGTGCCGGAGCTGCAAAATAATCAAACAGTGGAAATAGCTGGGCAGTCATAATATTTTCTTCCCGTCTTGATTGAAAATTAACAATCAGAGCTTCCGGAATATCGTGTTGAATGGAATCGGTAGAACTAATTGACTGGAATTTTATTGAAGACTTACTTAGTACTATTTTAGCTCTTGATTCCAGTCTTCCCCCTTTTTTGGCAAAAATAATTACTTTTCCCCCTGCTTTAACTGCTGAGGCAGCTGCAAGAGACAATAATTGAATATGTTTTACAGGTTCAGCCCCAGAGCTGAAAAATGCTCCTGTTAATTGAGTGTTGTTGAGTAATCTGCTTGCACGCACCTGAAAAGCATCATGAGATATCTTTTCGATAGCAGGTTCAATACATAATCCGGTCACGATTACTCTACTTTTACTATAACCGATCATGATAAATTTCTCAGCGACCTGATCCGTTGGGACGAGAATATAAACAGCACCGGCTGCTAATGATTCTTCCGGAGCGACAAGCTCTCCATGCTGATATATTAAATCATTTTTCCCTTTGAGAATACCAACTAACAAAGGATGAGCTACTAATAAAGGATTAGAATAGTTTTTATAGTGTTTCTTTATATCTCGTCCCAGATAATATTCCAATCGGCTATTTCCCGTATATGATCTTCCGGTTCGTATTTTTTTATATAACCAACTGATTAATCCAGGTGATGACCCCATTCGGTACATCCATCGGGCAGATTTCCAGGCAAATAATGACACACCTTTAGATAATTCAAAAATATCAACTTTATTTCCGATTAGCCTGATACTTTGCTTTTTTATAAGTGCTTCTGTTATACCATCGAGATAAAAAGGGTGTCCCCGTCCAATATTGGTGTAGAGAATATTAATGTGATCTTTATTATTCATGGTATTCATTATTCTAAATAATAAAACTTATTTACTCTATGACAAGAGATTTCATTTTTTCAATAGCTAAGGGAGTGTTGGAAAAATCCTTTGGAGCAGAAAATCACGACGGAAACATATCATGTCATTGACAAACCCCGTCGCTACGCGTAAGCAGTGTAATCCCGCGTCGTAAAGGGCGGCCTTGTGTCGCCCGATTGAGGAGACTAAGTCACATTTCTATAACATACATGACCTTTATCAACAGTTCCCTAACAAGCGGTTGCCATTTCGAAAAAATAACAGTATCTTTGCGAAAATATTGTTATTATATGAAAGGGTAAAATAATGAAAGATAAACGCAACAAAATCCTGGCTAAACAGCTTTTAAATTACTCGCTGGAAATGCAAAAAGGGGAAATATTATATCTTGAGATTAAAGGTAAAGAGACCCTTGAATT
>DAOWMZ010000149.1 GCA_030642845.1 Candidatus Zixiibacteriota bacterium | reverse complement strand
TGGGCGGCACACGCCCTCGTGTGCCCCTTGTTATTCAATTTGCAGCAGATGTGGACATCTGCCAGCCTGATGTAGGGACAACCCCCTGTGGTTGTCCTTTATACGGACAGGCACGGGGACCTTCCCACAAATAAATCAGGCACAAAAAAGTAAGTAGCAAAACTACGATAATTATTCTTTCGCGTAGGCCGGGGGCTTGTCTCCCGGCGGACACAAAGCCCGCCTCTACGCGTTTGGAAGAGCAGTATGGCAGAACCGCTGAAGGGTTCTTCCCTACAAATCAGGACAGGCACGGGAATGATATAATGAAAGCGCGCCTCCAAAAGTAGGATTATATTCCTACTGAGGAATTATTAAATATATGGAGGCACACTCATGAAGAATATAGCATTTGACAGTCATAAACGCTATACACTTTGTTCAGTCGAGAATGAAAAAGGAGAGATAATTAAAGAACAACGGATCGAACATGAAAAAGGTCAAATTACTGGTTTTCTTAAACAGTTTTCTCCCGGATCACCAGTGGCGTTAGAAACAATCGGCAACTGGTATTGGATAGTTGATGAGATCGAAGCTGCAGGGATGGTTCCCAAACTTGTCCATGCCCGCAAGGCCAAACTGCTGATGGGGTCCTATAATAAAACCGATCGTCTGGATGTACGAGGTCTAAACCATCTTCAGCGAGTTGGAAGTCTACCGGAGGTTTGGATACCACCAGGAGAAATACGAGACAAGCGTGATATTACCCGAACCAGAATGTATCTGGTTAATCAACGCACATGTTTAAAGAACCGGATACATGCTACTTTAGCAAAATACGCTCTGAGTATTACTGGCCTTAGTGATATCTTCGGTCAAAAGAGTCGTGAACTGCTTAAAGATCGTATCAATCAATTGCCAAAGTATTGTCGTTTTGCAACTCGTCTTCAGTTAAGGCAAATAAACGGTAAGAGCAAAGAGATCGACAAGTTTGATGAGCTTATGAAAAAAGTTTTTGATGAGACATCTCAGGTTAAGCTTTTACGAAGTATGCCTGGAATCGGTTTTGTTTTCGGGATAGTTGTTGCCGTTGAGGTTGGAGATGTTAATCGTTTTGCCAGTCCTCAAAAACTGGCCTCTTATGCGGGCACAACTCCGAGAGTACATTCTTCCGGTGGTCAAACTCGATATGGCCGTACTCGTCCGGATGTTAACCGCTACTTAAAGTGGGCATATAATGAAGCCGGTAATTCTGTAAGCTTGATTAGAAAAAAATATCCAGAAAGGCATACTTCAAAACTATATGAAAGGGTCAGAAGGAAGAAGGGACATGTTAAAGCGGTTGGTGCGGTAGCACGACACCTGGCCGAAGCAACCTATTGGATATTGAAGAAGATGGAAAAATATAAAGATCCTGCATTAAAGCATATTACGTCAAGGGATATATAAGCGCGTTTTTGTCATGAGTCCAAAGAGACTCGAGGAATGATTGCGACATATATCCTGAATAATATCATGCCGCTTAGACGGCGAAGAGATGACTATGGCTTTGTATGCCAAAAATCAGGGATAAACAGATAAATATGTTCAGCTTAGGCTTGACACGCGCTTTCAGAGATGACAAAACAACAGACACTTGTTATAAAACAGACTTATTCAACATTCTATTTGGGGCTGACGAGGACGTCTGCTGCCCACAAGAAATTGCGCTGTCAGGATTCCTATCCTGACAGATATATTAAATTACGAGAAGATTAAACGAACAGAAAGGGATTCCTGTCCGCGCAACGGGAAAAATTATTTTTTATCTGTCGGTTTTGAGTTTTTGGATGTTTTTGTTTTATCTGATGAGGTAGATGATGAAACGGGTGTAGAAACGTCTTTTTTGGCATCTGATTTATATTTTTCATTACGATAGTCAGTAATATAAAAGCCGCTGCCTTTAAATATAAATCCTGCTCCGCCTGTTATTACTCTCTTTACAAGCCCATCGCATTTAGGACAAAAAGTAATTGGGGAGGCAGTAATACTTTGGAATTCTTCGAATTCATGCTCGCATTTAGTGCATTTATATCTATATGTTGGCATCTATTTACTTTTTTACTCCAGATATTTTTAAAATCTTATTCTATATTATTTTTCTCAGTGATAGAAAATATATATTAAATGGTTCCTCGTTAGAGAAGGTATGATCTTTTCAAATAAGTCACCCCCGTATCTTTTATAATTCCGGGGGTGGGATCTAATAATTTACCTTTTGTTAGTGAAAGTATTTCTTTCTATCCTTTAATATTAGCAACTCCATCTTTGTCAGGATTGGCTTCAATAACTTCCTGAGAACATCCTGAAGAATACTTTTTGAAATTCTCAATAAACAAAGAGGCTAATTGTTGGTATTTATCACGATAGGCATCCGGGTCTTCCCAAGTTTCAATTGGGTTAAGCACTTTATCCGGTACACCTTCACAATGCAATGGAACTTCAAAGCCAAAAACAGGGTCTTTACGGAATTTCGCATTCTTGAATTTCCCTTCCAAAGCAGCATTAAGAAGAGCTCTGGTGTGATGAATGCTCATCCGCTTACCGATACCGTAAGGACCGCCCGACCAACCGGTGTTAACCAGCCAGCAGGTGCTGTTGTGTTTTTTCATTTTGTTACTAAGCATCTCAGCATAGTAAAAAGGATGATGTACCATAAAGGGAGCACCAAAGCATGAACTAAATGTAATTTCCGGTTCTTTGCCCAGATCGATTTCAGTTCCACTGACTTTGGAAGTATATCCGGAAACAAAGTGATACATTGCTTGTGCCGGAGTTAGTTTGGCAATAGGAGGCATAACACCCGAAGCATCACAGGTTAACATAATGATATTATCCGGATGTCCCGCTCTTTTATCAGGAACGGAATTATCGATGTAATGTAGAGGATAAGCAGCACGGGTATTAGGAGTCATTAGTTCATCATCAAGATCAAGATTTCTGGTTACCGGATCATAAACGACATTTTCTAAAATTGTTCCGTATCTCTGGGTGCAGGCATAGATCTGTGGTTCGGCTGTAGGGGAGAGGTTGATCACTTTGGCATAACAACCTCCTTCAAAATTGAATATCCCTTCATCGCTCCAACCATGCTCATCATCGCCAACTAATTGGCGGGAAGGATCAGCAGAGAGAGTTGTTTTACCGGTGCCTGATAATCCAAAGAACAAAGCGCTGTCACCTTTGGGACCAACATTGGCTGAACAGTGCATGGTTAATACACCTTGTAAGGGGAGAAGGAAGTTCATAACCGTAAAGACAGCTTTTTTAATCTCACCACCATAACCGGAATTACCAATCAAGCAGAGTTTTTGATCAAAATTAAGAAGGATAAATGTTTCCGAATTGGATCCGTCAATTTGAGGGAGACCTTTAAAAGAGGGGCAAGCAATAATTGTAAATTCCGGAATAAACCGGCGAAGTTCATCGTTGGTTTCCGGTTTAATCAGCATATTGCGAGCAAACAGACTGTGCCAGGCATATTCGGTAATAATACGAACCGGGAGTTGATAATTCGGATCAGCCCCGCCGTAGCAGTCCTGTACGAAAAGATCCCGTCCCTGTAAAAATCCCTGCATCCTTTGGAAAGCCGCATTGAATTTATCCATATCGTAGGGACGATTGTATTCACCCCACCATATTTTATCTTCAGTGGTTGCTTCTTTTACAACAAATTTATCATTTGCAGCTCGAGCAGTATGTTTTCCAGTGCTAACAGAAATTGGCCCCATTTTAGTCAGTCTACCTTCTGAACGGAAAATGATCTCTTCATATAGAGCTTCGGTTGGAAGGTTCCAGTAAACGTTATTCAGATTTGTCAAACCATGATTGGAGAGACTATATTCTGCTTTTACCGCTGTCTTTTCATCATGAGCCGGTGATTTTACTTTTATAATATATTGTGTCATAACCAATCCCTCCTGAATTTGCGGTCGCCAATATATATTTCATTCGGCGACTCAGGATCAAGAGCCCATTTTATTCTCTGAATGCCTTGGGTTATACTTTTTACAGTTCCGCAATAGCTTAATCTTAAATAACCTTCAAGACCAAATTCTTTACCAGGTACAGTCACAACGCGAGCTTTATCAACCAGGAATTTTGAAAGCTTTACCGAGTCTTTTTCATAAGCTGAAAAATCCGGAAGGCAATAGAATGTACCAGCCGGGGCGACAGTCTTAATACCATTAAATGAATTTAATTCATTCATCATTATATTGGCATTGTTTTCAAGAGTGAGTCTCAGATTTTCAACACCATTTTGCAATCCTCCCAATGCTCCGGCAGCCGCTGCCTGAAGTAACACTGAGGGACAGGATGTGTTCTGAGCAGCAACATTTATCATTACTTCAGTTATTTTTTTACTGGCTATTGCCCAGCCGATTCTGAAACCAGTCATTGCGTAAGATTTTGAAACACCGTTGATAACAATAACTTTGGAATCTTCCAAGTCCTTTTTTACGAACTTATAAACAGGAGTCCATTTGGAATCGCTAAATACCAGTTGATGATAAATATCATCCATAATAAGGTAGATACCTTTATTCTCACAGAATTCGACCAGTTCACCAATAAGATCTTCACTATAAATTGCACCGGATGGATTATTGGGGCTGTTAATAATGATAGCTTTGGTATAAGAACTGACACTTTGTAAGATATCTTCCATAGTCGGTTCAAAACGTCCGCTTTCCGGAGTGACAATAACAGGTATTCCATAAACCATCTTAACAATTTCGGGATAACTTACCCAATAAGGTGCGACTATAATAACTTCATCCTGAGGATTGAGCAATGTCATCATCAGGTTATAAATAGCCTGTTTCGCTCCGGCAGTAGCCAGCACGTTTTTCGGGTCGATCACTTTATTATAGTGGTCTTCGGTGTAGCGAATAATAGCTTTTATTAACGATGGAATACCTTCGGTAGGCGTATAGCGTACTTCACCTGTCTTAAGTTTTGCTGCACATGACAGGATAGCATCCATTGGAACTTTTGATTTTGGTTCACCAGCACCAAGATGGATAACCGGTTCTCCTCGTTCTCTCAACTGACGAGCAGCTTCGTTTAGAGCAAGAGTTGGCGATTCCTTTATTTCTCTGGCAAGTTGACTTAAACTCATAACCTACCCCTTTAATAATGTTGCAATAGCAGTTACATCGACAATATCATCAACCGAACAACCGCGAGACAAATCATTAGCCGGTTTGGCTAATCCCTGAATAATCGGCCCGGTGGCAGTTGCTCCGGCAAGGCGTTCAGTCAATTTGTAGCCTATATTTCCAGCATCAAGGTCCGGGAAGATAAGTACATTGGCATTACCGGCAATATCCGAATCAGGAGCTTTGCGAGCACCGATTTCCGGAATAATTGCGGCATCCAATTGAAACTCACCATCCACTTTAAGATCAGGATGCTCTGTTTTTAGAATATCAATAGCTTCTAATACTTTATCCACGTCTTCATGTTTGGCGGAACCCTTAGTAGAGAATGAAAGCATGGCGACACGTGGTTCTTCACCCAATAGGAATTTCATCGTTTCCGCAGTTGATGCGGCAATTGAAGCTAACTGTTCTGCATTAGGATTTGGTACAACAGCGCAGTCGCCATACATGAAAACTTTATCATGTTCATCGCGGAACTTTGGGAGAGTCATCAAAAAGCAACTTGAAACAACTTT
>DAOWMZ010000165.1 GCA_030642845.1 Candidatus Zixiibacteriota bacterium | reverse complement strand
TATATGCGCAATGGCATTGACGGTGAAGATGAGGTATTGATTGATCCTAACACTTTTTCCGAAGACGGAACAGTTGCTATAGACTGGTATTATATTTCAAATGACGGTGCTATGATTGCATACGGGGTATCATCATCCGGTTCGGAGAGATCTACATTGTATCTGAAAAATACAGCCGATAAAACTGTGCTTACAGATACGATCCCATTTACAAGAGCAGTATCTATGGCATGGCTTCCGGATAACTCCGGTTTTTATTACAGCCGTTTTCCTGCCCCCGGAACAGTTCCCGAAGGAGAAGAAGATTATCATCGGAACATTTATTCTCATAAAATTGGAGATCGTTGGGAGGATGATCAATTAATCTACACTGATGATGATATAACCGTATGGCCGGGAGTAAGTATCTCGCCGGATGGAACAAAATTATTTGTCGGAGTTTTCAAAGGCTGGTCTGACACTAAATATTATTACAAAGATCTTAAAAAAGAGGACAACGAATTCATTTTAATATCAGGTGCCCATGAAGCAAATCTTGGTATAACTCCTCTTGACAACCACTTTCTTATACGTTCCAACAATAATGCTCCAAAGTATCGTTTACTCTCCGGAAACTACGATCAACCTGATGCAGAAAATTGGAAAGAGATAATTCCCGAAGGTGAATCGTTGTTGGAATCTTTCGTGGTTGTAAATAATCAGATTGTTATTAGAAGACTGACAAACGCCTATTCTGCACTTGAGCATTACACGATGGATGGTGAGCTTATTAAAGCATTTGAACTTCCGGATATAGGAACTGTCTATAGTATGCACGGAGAATATGATGGTGATGAAATGTTTTTTTCTTACTCATCGTACAATCGCCCCACAACGATATACCACTACTCCTTTAAAGAAGAGACACTCCGTGTTTTTGAGGAGGTTAAGGCGGGTGTTGATTATTCCAATTTAGCAGTCAAGCAGGTATGGTATAATTCAAAAGACAGCACTCCGATTTCTATGTTTATTGTACATCACAAGGATATTGAACTTGATGGAACTAATCCTGCATATTTATACGGCTATGGTGGTTTTAATGTCTCGGAGAAACCATATTTTTCTCGCACCCTTGCTTTTTGGGTGAATCAGGGGGGAATTTTTGTTCTACCGAATCTCAGAGGCGGGGGTGAATATGGCGAGGAATGGCACGACGCAGGTAAATTGGCAAACAAACAAAACACTTTTGATGATTTTATTGCAGCGGCAGAATATCTGTTTGATAACGGATATACTTCACCGAATAATTTGTGCATCTCCGGAGGATCAAACGGGGGATTGCTTATTGGAGCAGTATTAACACAGCGGCCTGATCTGTGCAAAGCGGCAGTATGTTCTGTTCCTCTTTTGGATATGATCAGGTACCACCTGTTTTCGATTGCAAGAATATGGATTCCGGAATATGGTTCCAGTGAAGATCCTGAGCAATTCAAAATTATATATGATTATTCTCCGTACCACAACGTTGAAGAAGGTGCGGAGTACCCAATTGTATTATTTGAAGCCGGGGCATCAGATGGGAGAGTTGATGCTCTTCATGCTTGTAAGATGACTGCTCTGATGCAGGCTTCGACAGGATCGGGTAATCCGATATTCTTAAGAGTTGAAACCAATGCTGGGCATGGACAGGGAAAGCCTACATCCAAACGAATTATCCATCAGACAGAGAAATGGAGTTTTGTGTTTAAAGCACTTGGTATGGAAGTTAAAGTTTCTGAATAGACATTTTTATCTGGCAGATGCCCTGAGGTTGTCTCGAAAGTCAGAAATAACGGTATCTCACGTATTGTGTCATTCCCAGCTTGACTGGGAATCCATCTCAATTAATAAAAACCTGGATTCCCGATCAGGTCGGGAATGACAAAACAAAAGGCAATTATTATAAAAACAATTATTTTAACATGCCCACAAGATGCTCACAATAAATTCATTACCAGACTTGACTATTGGGGAGTGGTTTGTTTTCTTGAGACTTAAAATATTATGACAATATAAGGAAAGTTTATGTCCTCTTCGAGTGATACTCTCCCCGTAAAAGATAATCAATCAATGTTTGCCCAGATGGGGTCTCTGTCGCGGCCATTTTGGATGGTCAACATAATGGAGATGTTCGAGCGACTGGCATATTATGGCGTCAGAGTTGTTATCCCAATTTATATTGCCCAGGCGGATTCAATTGGCGGGTTACATTTCTCACAAACAGATAAGGGAGTGATATTCCTCTGGTGGGCGTTGTTCCAATCATTGACACCGATGTTCTCCGGTGGTTTTGCTGACCGCTATGGTTACAAAAAGACTATCGCAGTATCAGTATTTATTAAAGTTTTGGGATATGTTCTCATGGCCACTCAACGTGAGTTTTATCCTTTCCTGATCGGCTGTTGTGTACTGGCTTTGGGGACAGCCATATTTAAACCAGGTGTTCAGGGGACAATGTGTCAATCATTGACCAAAAAGAATTCATCGGTTGGTTGGGGGACATTTTATATGCTGGTAAATATCGGCGGGTTCCTGGGACCACCGCTGGCTCATTATCTCTATGGTATTTCATGGCCGGCAGTTTTCTATGGTTGTGCGGCAATAGTTTCTCTGAATCTCTTGATGCTCTTTACATATAAAGATCCTCCGGCTGGTGGAGAGCAAACAGGAAATATGTTTGATGTTTTTATTATAACTATAAAGAATATTTTTAATCTTAGATTAATAGTCTTTATCCTGATAATGTCAGGTTTTTGGCTGATGTTTATGCAGCTGTTTGATATGCTTCCAAATTTTATTGTCGATTGGGTCGATAGCTCAAAACTTGTTGCTGATCTAAATCTACCCGAATGGATGCTGCAGCATAATTCGACCAGAGGTCCTCAATTATCACAGGAATGGATGATTAATATCAATCCCGGACTTATAATATTATTAGTTGTTTTACTGAATTATCTTGTATCTCGAATGCGAAGAGTAAATTCTATCTTCTGGGGGATAACCATATCATCGGTAGGATTAGTATTAGCCGGTTTTACCAATGTCGGTCTCTTTTGTCTGGCTGGAATTTTGGTCTTTTCTGTTGGTGAAATGTTGTCATCACCTAAAATGAATGAGTATTTAGGCGTAATTGCCCCTGATGGTAAAAAGGGGCTGTATATGGGATACGCCAACATTCCCCAGGGAATTGGATGGGGAGTTGGCTCGATTTTCGCCGGGCATGTTTATGAGAAAATGGGGGACAAAGCCAATTTGGCTCTGGACTATCTTAGTAATAATTTTAGTATCACCGGTATTGAACGTCCGGAAGCTATGAACAAGCTTATGGAAGTAACCGGGATGAATGCTATTGATGCTACACAGTTGCTTTGGGATGCTTATGATCCATATAAGCTCTGGTATCAGTTTGCAGCAATCGGGGTGGCATCGGCTGTTGCAATGCTTGCCTATTCTGTCTGGGTAAAAAAATACGAGGGTAGTGATATATAGGACCACATAGTGGGTTTTGTGCCTGGCAGTCCGCCTGGGCGGACTGCTGGTCAAGGGGCAGATGAGGACATCTGCCGCCCACACCATAAATGATGTGCCACCCGGTGTCTGCGAGGCACGAAAATAAATGTGTTCTACAAGGGGCACACGGGGGCGTGTGCCACCCACAATAATGTACGTGTCCCTTGCGGTTCTTGCGAATTAATGGTATAATCTTCCAAAATAAATCTATTGATAATAGTGGAGTGAATAATGACTGAACAAAAAATACCCCCCGCACCGAGATGGGATTTGGAATCAATTTTCCCCGGAGGAAGTAAATCAAAAGAATTCAAAAAATTCCGCGATGATATGAAAAAGGAACTTGATTCTGCAACTACAATGCTGAAGAGTCTTCCGGCTAAAATTGATGATTCCACTCTGAAAAGCTGGATCGATTTTATTTTAAAACTTCAATCAACACTTGATTCTCTCAGTACCATTTTTTCCTTTGCCGGATGTCTTACATCGCAGAATGTCGAGGATTCCGAAGCTCAGGCAATCGAAGCAGAAGCTGATAAATATTATGCCGATTGGAAAAAGCTGAGCACCGAGCTGGAAGCTAAATCGCTTGACCAGTCTGATGCTCAATGGAAGAAGCTGACAGAATGTGATGAGCTCAAAGATATTGATTTTTATCTAAATGAAGTTCGCACTATTGCCAAAAGCAAAATGCCGCTCGAAAAAGAAGCTCTGGCTCTTGATCTCGCAGTAAACGGCTATCATGCTTGGAATAGGCTTTATGATAAAATGGCCGGTGATCTGAGAGGTGATTTTGAAGAAGATGGTGAAACCAAGTCGCTCTCAATAGGTCAATTGGCGGCTAAGATGTCCGATGGTAACCGCGACATTCGTAAAAGAGCATTTGAAGCGATTTATGAAGCCTGGGAAACCAGAGCTGATCTGGCTGGAATGACGCTTAATGCTCAGGCAGGATTCAGGCTTTCATTATATAAGAATCGCAAATGGAATTCTATTCTTCAGGAGCCATTGGTGCAATCACGGTTGAAAGAGGAGACTCTTGATGCCATGTGGGGAGTTATTGCAGAAAAAACATCTCAGCTAAAACCGTTTATCGAGGCTAAGAAAAAACTTCTTGGGATTGATAAATATTGCTGGTTTGATCAATTCGCTCCTTGTGGGAATTCTGAAACTCTTTATTCTTTTGAAGAAGCGGGTGATTTTATTGTAGAGAATGTCGAACCGTTTTCAACTGAATTTGCTGATTTTATAAAGATGGCGCTTAAAAACCGCTGGGTTGAAGCTGAAGATCGTACCGGCAAGGCCGGAGGTGGATTCTGCACCAATATGAATACGGTGAAACAATCACGAATCTTTATGACTTACAATGGTACTTTTGAAAATCTTCTGACTTTAGCACATGAGTTGGGACATGCTTATCATCAGTGGGTAGTCAGAGAGAAACCGCTTTTTTCTCAGGATTATCCGATGCCGCTGGCAGAGACAGCTTCGATTTTTTCTGAGACTTTAGTGGTTGATGCCGCTTTGGCAAAGGTTGATGATCCACAGGAAAAACTTATGCTTCTGGATCAGAAACTGCAGGCAGCGTATACTATGTTCAGTGATATTCACTGTCGTTATTTGTTTGATAAAATGTTCTATGCCGAAAGGGCTAAGGGAGTTGTACAGAAAGATCGCTTGAAAGAGATGATGGTCGAAGCTCAGAAAAAAGCATTTGGAAATCTTTTGGATCCTGATGGCTATCATGATCTGTTCTGGTGCTCCAAGCTTCATTTCTATATTACCGATTCACCGTTCTATAATTTCCCATATACTTTTGGATACCTTTTCTCCGGTGGTGTTTATGATCGGGCTCGCAAAGAAGGCTCGGCTTTTGCCGGTAAGTATCGTGATCTTTTGGCTGATACCGGATGTATGCAAACCGAGGAT
>DAOWMZ010000324.1 GCA_030642845.1 Candidatus Zixiibacteriota bacterium | reverse complement strand
GCTCCGGAAATCAAAAGTGTTCCATTGTCATTATATAATGCATTAACCCGATCCTGAATTAATCCATAGGGGAGAGGGTTAAGATAGTAATCTGATATATTTGAAGAGAATACACCGTAACCCCAGGATCCTATCCACAAGTTTCCCTGCATATCTTCTACTACATCTTCAAAGAGAAAATTCCGGCCATGAGGATCTATTAAATACTTGTCGTAGCCGTCGTAATTAAAAAGGGGCGGGGCATACATTACAGCAGGAAATTTTATATGTTTGGATAGATTCTCTACTTCAGGTATTGAGGTCATCAGGTACCATTTTTCCAACAGGATGTCATATTCAAAATATCCATCTGATGTTTGAGCATATAGGCGGGTATCAAAATCATCAACCCAAACCTTCAGAATATCGTTATGATCCATTCCCTCTGTACCGGTTAACGGATTCTCCCATAATTTTTCTGCTTTATTGTATCTGATAATACCCCGGGTTGTTGCAAAATAGGCATGGGTAGATGATACGGCGATATAATTGATATGGGTAAACTCTCCGAAAGTTACTGCCTGACCACGGGGATAGAATGCGTTAGTTGATGAAAATGTAATTAGAGTTAAGAAAAGAGTTAATAATAATGAAACAAGGTTTCTATTTTTCATTTTATACCATTTGTAAGAAAGTCAAATGCAGCCGAGGCTAATAAAGCAGTACCGTAGATCAGAGCTTTCTCATCGGCGATAAATTGCGAAGAATGCCAGGGCTTGTCTGCTTTGATTTTTTTATTCATAACTCCGAGGCGGAACATTGCTCCTGGAATTTTTTCCAGATAACAGGCAAAATCTTCACCACCAAGTACTAACGGCGTTTCCTCGATTTTTCCTTTACCAAACAGAGCCAGATAATTTTCGGAAAAAAGTCTATTGATCTTGGCGTGATTATACAAGACCGGATAGTCGGCCAGGATATTCATTTCCAGTCTGGCTCCCCGTCCTTTGCAGACAGCATTGGCAGTTCTTTTAATTAATCTCGGAAGATCACGGGTTGCTTTTTTTGATAAAGAACGAGCTGTCCCTTTTAAAACCACTTGGTCAGCAATAACATTTCTTGCAACTCCACCGTTAATAGTTCCAAATGATACTGCCGCCGGAGTAATGGGATCAATTTCACGGGATATTACTTTTTGGATAGACTCTACTACTTCGCATGCTGTTACCAGAGCATCAACTGCTGTATTAGGGCGGGCAGCATGTCCCCCTTTGCCATGAATTATCAAATCGAAATCATTCACCGAGGCCATAGTTACCCCATCCCGCAGACTAATTTTACCGGTTGCCAAATGAGGATCGACATGCAAGCCAAAAATAGCAGAGACATTTTTCAGGACACCGCCTGCAATCATCGGTCTGGCACCCCCCGGCGGCATTTCTTCAGCAGGTTGAAATATAAAACGGATAGTCCCTTTTAGTTGAGACTGCATTTCTTTAAGAATCATAGCCGCACCCAGAACTGTTGCCATATGCATATCATGTCCGCAGGCGTGCATACAGCCATCGATTTTGGATTTATATTTAAGATTTGTTTTTTCGGTTACCGGAAGAGCATCAATATCGGTACGGACTGCAACTGTCGGTCCTTTAGTTGTCCCTCTAAGTTCAGCCACAACTCCGGTTTCCATTTTAATCGGAAGGATTTTCAATCCAATTTTTTTAATTTCTTTTTTTAGATAAGATGTATTTTTGAATTCATTAAAAGAGATTTCCGGATATCGATGCAGGTGTCTTTGGATTTTAATTTGTTTTTGATGAACTCTCTTAGTGAGAGAGATGATTTCTTTATAAGGTATGTGATACATGTTCATATATTATTATACAAATAAAAATCAAACCGAGTATGATTAAATTTTATCGTTATCGCTTACACTTTTATAATAGATAGATATTTTAAAATATCTATCAAAAATTTATTACATAACTACCAATTAAGTTTCCATCGGAAAAATCCTGATTCGGGAAATTTAGCTATAAGTTGAATTATTCTTGCAGAATCAATCCAGGGGGAATTTCTATCGAGATTGAACAAAGGGATATAGAAATCACAGGCTTCTTCACAGCCGGTAGCGAGGGCGTAAAGCTTATTACCATTGTCGTTTTCAATTATGTTCAATACAAAATAGACTCTGCCTTTTTTACTTTTTTGATCATGGGCGATAACAAGATCACCGGGAGCCAGTTCTTTGATTGAAATGGAATCGCAATTTTGAGCCAGACTTTTATAATTGGAATGCCGCATTGCCATATTCAGGTATTTATAAAATTCAACTGAGCTTGAATCCCTTTGTTGAGATTCAAGAAATTTGACATCTCCTCTAGGACCAAGCCTGAAATCTGATTTAAGCCATCTTTCATATGTCATCAACTCCCCTTCTTTTGGGGAAACATTAAAGTTATATTCTTTATCATACAGGTTATAGTATTCTGCAAATATACGAAGAGGAAATCCAACATTGGTATGATTTTGACCGCGCCATGGGATATGAACCACTCGGGAAATTTCTTCTTTCTCAAAAGCTTTGTTCCCTTTCCAGATTCCTACCGCTTTATACTGATGCCAGATTGGGATAAAAGAAACCCATGATTGAAAATCGGTAAGATCTGTTTTATTAATTCTGGAATATCCTTCAGGGAATGTAAATTCGGTTTCGAAAGTATAAATAGTATCCTTAAGGCTGATAAACGGGTATTGTCTGGCGTATTCTTCTGCCATTTTTTCACCGGTAGTTTGGCTGAAAGATGTAGAGATATTTATCAAGCAACAGGTAATTGTTAAAAGGATTGTCTTTAATATCTGTGATTTCATCACTTTCATTACTTACTCCATCTCTTTCCAGAGTTTGACTGCTCTTCTAATATGCGGGATTGTAATTGATCCGCCGGCAACAAGACCGATCGACATAACTTCATTAAATTCTTCATCGGTTGTTTTTGTTTCTTTGACCTTAATGGTATGATATGTCACACAATCATCACACCTTAGTACCAGCGAAGCTACCAATCCCAATAGTTCTTTTGTTTTTGCATCTAATGCGCCATCTCGATAGACTGCATTATCCAGCGAGAAAAAACGCTTTATATTCAGATTCTC
>DAOWMZ010000096.1 GCA_030642845.1 Candidatus Zixiibacteriota bacterium | reverse complement strand
TTTTTTTATGATTTTCCCCTTTCTATAATTTAAGGAACCTGCAAAAACGTTCTTTTTTATTTCAGTGTTTTTAATAACTAGTTTTCCATTATTATTAAACTTTAATTTTGCACCTGTTGAAAGATCTAAGATTTCTGCTTTTGAGTATGCTCTTTTTTTATCTCTCAATCCTAATTTCACCATAGCAGCAGCCAAATATAGATTATTATTTGCATAACTCTCAACATCAGTTCCAATGAAACTATTACAATCAACACAACAGATATAAGGTTTAAGTCGACCTCCTAAAGATTCAGGAATAATATGTGTTTTATTTTTAGGACCTTCTTCAAAGCACCAAATACATTTATCTGCTACAAACGTATCCCCAATTTCATAAAACTTAGGTGCAAATATTTCTTTATTATCCATCCCTACTCCCCCCATTCCTCCAGGATTTTGCGTTGGTCGTCGGTGATAATAGTGGGGATTTCGACATTGATTTTTACAAACAGATCACCCTGCTTATCAGAGACTGCTAAACCCTGTCCCTTGAGTCTCATCTGTGTTTCGGGCTGAGTACCTGCTGGGATAGCCAGCATAATTGTTTTGGTCAGCGTTTTGACTTTGGTCTTGGTACCAAGAATAGCATCCTTGAAAGAAATACTGATCTTGGTATAAACATCGTTCCCCTTGCGTTCAAAATTTTTATCAGACATAACCTGCACCGTTATAATTAAATCACCATTCTTTTGTCCACTATAACCCGGCATTCCCTGACCGGTCAATCTTATCTTTCCCCAATTATTAATCCCTGCCGGAATTTTAACATTCAATACTTTGTTGGTCTGGTTGATATACAGTTTTCGTTTGGTTCCCGTGACTGCTTCCATAAACGAGACACTTAGTGTGGCTGTTAAATTCTGTGCTTTTACAGGACGACGTTTAGTTCGCTGATTGAATCCACCAAAACCGCCTTGTGATGACCCGCCAAATAGTTGTGAAATAATATCTTCCAAACCATCAATACCACCACCTGAACGGAAAGACTGGAATCCACCATGACCACCAGAACCCTGTCGCATGAAATCAGAAAAATCGAATCCACCACCCTGGAATCCTCCTCCACGAGGTCTGGCTCCTGCAAAAGCTCCGCCATATTTACGGATGTTGTCATATTCCTGGCGTTTCTTTTTATCGGAAAGGGTGTCGTAGGCTTCGGAGATCGCTTTGAATTTTGTTTCGGCAACCTTGTCGCCCCTGTTTTTATCAGGGTGGTATTTTTTAGCAAGAGTACGAAATTTCTTTTTGATGTCTTCAACCGAAGCGTTCTCGCTTACACCTAATATGTCGTAAAAGTTCTTGCTCATATTACATTGTAACCTCTTTTCTCCGTTTTGTCATTGATTATTTCAGACCTTGCCTGTTTTATCAAATTACCCCTATCAAGAATCTATTATTAGGGGCAGATGTGGACAGGCATTGCATGTTTAATTTGCCGCCCACAATATCAAATCTGTAGAGGCGCAACATGCCGTGCCCAAAAGGCAGGATCGCTCTGGGATCCTGCCCTACAACACTACCGCCACAATTATAAGTCGGGTGGCCCACCATTTATGGTGGGTTTACTATTCATTTTCAATCCAATTTTCATAATTTTGAACAGTAAACTCACCCCAAGGGGTGAGCCACCCTTTCCAATGTTATCACTTCACCTCTTCGAATTCGGCATCTACGACATTGTCGTCTTTAGTGGCTTCAGGTTCAGTCGGTTGATCGCCATTGCCATTTTCAGGCTGAGCCTGTTGATACATTTCAGCCGAAGCGGATTGCCAGGTCTGGTTCATTGCTTCGGTTGCCGATCTCATTTCATCAAGGTTCTCGGTTTTTAAAGCTTCTTTCAGACGCTCGGTTGCAGTTTCAATTTTCGTTTTGGTTTCTGAGGTTAGTTTCTCACCGTATTCTTTTAATTGTTTTTCTGACTGGAACACAGCGGCATCAGCCTGATTACGAGTTTCAATATTCTGTTTTTTCTCTTTGTCTTCAGCTTCGTGGGATTTGGCATCACTAACCATACGCTCGATCTCTGCTTTACTCAACCCGGAAGAAGCTTTAATCTTGATATGCTGTTCCTTGCCGGTTGCCATATCTTTGGCTGAGACATTAAGGATGCCATTAGCATCAATATCAAAAGATACTTCAATCTGAGGCATTCCTCTTTGGGCAGGCGGGATACCATCAAGGGCAAAACGACCTATTGATTTATTATCAATCGACATCTCGCGCTCTCCCTGAAGAACATGAATATCTACCTGGGGTTGATTGTCCGAAGCCGTAGAGAAAATCTGCGATTTCTTAGTCGGGATAGTAGTATTGCGTTCAATAAGTTTGGTTGTAATACCACCGAGTGTTTCTATCCCAAGTGAAAGAGGTGTTATATCAAGAAGAAGAACATCTTTTACATCACCGGAAAGAACACCACCCTGAGCAGCAGCACCGATTGCAACCACTTCATCAGGATTAACCGATTTGTCCGGATCTTTGCCAAAGAAATTTTTAACTAATTCCTGTACCTTTGGCACACGGGTCATTCCGCCGACAAGAAGAACATCATCGATTTGGTTGATTTTCAAACTGGCATCATCAAGAGCTTTCTGCACAGGAGTCATTGATCGTTCCAAAAGATCATCAACCAACTGTTCAAATTTCGCTCTGGTGAGTGTCAGGTTCATATGTTTTGGTCCCGCTTGATCGGCAGTAACAAATGGCAGATTAATCTGAGTTTGCATTGTTGAACTCAATTCAATCTTGGCTTTTTCAGCCGTCTCTCTAAGACGCTGGAGAGCCATCGGATCTTTGGACAAATCGATACCATCAGACTTTTTGAATTCATCAACCAGCCAGTCGATAATCCGCTTATCAAAATCATCCCCACCAAGATGTGTGTCACCATTGGTAGAGAGAACTTCAAAAACTCCATCACTTAATTCAAGGATAGAAATATCAAAAGTACCACCACCAAGATCATAAACTGCCACTTTACCGTTTTTCTTTTTATCAAGACCATAAGCCAGTGCTGCGGCTGTTGGTTCATTGATAATCCGCTTCACTTCAAGTCCGGCAATTTTACCGGCATCTTTGGTTGCCTGACGCTGGCTGTCATTAAAATATGCAGGTACAGTTATCACTGCTTCCTTAACAGAATGACCAAGATATTCCTCAGCAGTCTTTTTCATCTTGGCTAAAATCATCGCTGAAATTTGAGCCGGGGCATACTGCTTGCCATCCATTTCAATGACAGGTTCCCCTTTGCCATTGGCTGTTACTTTGTATGGGAAGTTTTTTATCTCTTCCTTTACTTCATCAAATTTCCGACCAATTAATCGCTTCACCGAAAAGATGGTATTCATTGGATTACTTACCGCCTGACGTTTGGCTACGGTGCCAACGAGACGTTCACCGTTTTTGTCGATAGCCACCACCGAGGGAGTTGTGCGTCCCCCTTCGGAGTTGGTAATAACTTCCGGTTCGTTTCCTTCGACCACTGCTACTACACTATTTGTAGTACCAAGGTCGATTCCAATTATTTTGTTCATATAAATCTCTCCTTTATTTTCTTATAAAAAGCCGATCTGTAAAGACCGGCTTTTTTGGACATATACCGGTTGCCTAGTTTAATTGCACCGGCAGACAATAGTTTACTTTAAGCGATCTTTACTTCGATCTCTTTTGGTTTTACTTCTTCCTTTTTCTGAAGAGTTACAACCAATATTCCGTTTTTGTAATCAGCATTGACGGAGCTTTTGTTTACTGTATCAGGAAGAGTGAATGAGCGTTCAAACTCACCTGATCGGATTTCTCTACGGATGAAATATTCACCATCGACCTTATTATCCTGATCATTTTTTTCTACTTTTTTTTCGCCGGAAACAGTCAGGATATCATCTTTGACTACCACCTTGATATTATCTTTTTCCATACCTGGAATTTCAAAAGTCAAAGTCACATCATCTTTGGTCTCTTCGATATTGACTTTGGGCATAAAGCTTGAGCCATTATCACTTTTATGCTTCGAGGTATTCAAAAAGCTGTTAACGATAGCATCAAAGTCATTTGCTATTCTGTTTTGGTTTAGTACTAAGCTTCTCATTTTAGTTCTCCTTTTTGTGTTTTTTGTTTTCACTTTCTGTTCAAGTATATAACAACTCCTATGCCAACTGGCGTAAGCCAGTTTTATACAGGTAGTTAGGAGTATTAGTGATTTTTAGACAATGACCGTCGATGCCATTATGTCAGCATCATGCGCCACACAGGCATATACGACACGCACAAATGGCAGATGGGGTGCCATAATGACACCCCGTAAAGCCATGTGCCTGGCAAATGAAGTAGGCTTAGCCTGTCCACGTCTGCTGGCAGGCAATGCCCGTCTTATTTTTGTGCCTGGCAGACGTCCTCTTCTGCTGGCACACATTGTGTGTTCTATTAGGGGCAGACGAGAACTTCTGCCGCCCACAATACATTATAAAGATAAGAATTAATAAAACATACTATGCATGTTAGGTCTGGCGAGCTAATATCTTTTTTACAGCTTTATTAATTGGAGAAATATTTTGAAAGAGTTTTTCTTTCGTGGATAGATTACTTTGATATTCCTTTAATTTTTCAATGGCGTTTTTATCACCTATATCACCCAGTGCATTTACGACAGTCAAACGAACATCCTGTTTTGATATTTTCCCATCTGTTAGTTCTGATAAATATTCATCATTATTAAGAACTTTTGACAAATACTCTTTAGCATCTTCCCCGCCCAGTTTTCCCAGAGCGACAATGCCGTACTTAATTAATCCTAACTTATTCTCAATAATATTAATAATAACAGGAACAAGATCTTTCGTACCAATCAATCCCAAAGTAATAACTGCTTGTTCGCGGATTTCCCGGTCGGGACCTTCAGCCATGAGCGATAAAAGATCACAGGCATCATCACCTCCAATTTTTTCCAGAGCGGTAATAATTTCTTTCAGAACACGAATGTCGGGATCATTAATACGCAATCTAAACGGGACAATACCATCATGATCCTTTATCTGCCCCAGGATATAGATTGAATTTCTGATTACATACCATTTTTCATCTGATAATTCCCTTCGGTCTTTATCCCGTTCAAACATGATATCATCCATGAGAATATCAGAAAACACATTTAGTGTGTTTTTCCCCAGCTTAGCTAATATTTTCAATGCTAATTGCCTGATAAATCTATCGGGGTGAGAAATAATTTTCGAGAGCTCATAAGCAACCTCTCCCCCGCCAGTGTTTATCAAAACTTCTTTGAGATAGTCGGCGGTAATGTGATCGCCTTCTATCATATCGTGAATCATTGCTGCTACAAAATCACTTCGATTAATATTTTCAATAATCTTTTTGATGACAACCGAATCATAGATCGTTACTCCATTAATATTTTGTCTTCTGTTTCCTATTGCTTTGGCTAATCGTGACATTTGTGAGTATTGACGCTCTATAAAATGTTTCTCCGTCAATCTCCAAACAAATTCCGAATATTCAAATGATTCCTGTTTGGATTTCAAAATATCAATTATACGCAATTGTAGATTTTCAAGGATTTCGGAATCATTTTCAAAGTTCAATTTATCCAAAACCATAATAGTAAGATCCAATGCCCGACTCCGATGCATACTCTCAGATGATCCGAAGAATTTCAACAAATCATTAATAACTTTGATTGCCTTTTTTTGCTGGCCGGTTTTCAGCAACCGCAAAAAGGCATTTACAAACGTTTCGGTATTGTATGAATCATAGTCAGCTTCAAGGCACGAAGTAAATGCTTTATCAATGGAATCTTTTGATTCAAGCTTTATGGCCTTTACGGGATCTCCCCATTCCGTAACTATATCCGCCATTATCTTAAGATTCTTAAAAGCAACTTCTGTTTCGGCAGTAATTGATTCACTCTTAGGATGATAATCGATAATTTTCCATAATGATTTAAAACGGTTGATAAGCTTACTGTTTTCCTGTTCATCATTTACATTATCATTAATCTCTTTGGCAGCTGCAGCCAAAACTATTTTAAAAATATCTTCGGGCATAGAGGCTACAATTTCAGGCAGTAAATAAGACAGAACTTCTGAATTAAAATCAATTCCTTTTGCTTCCAGCTCTTCATTATTGTTTTCAAAAATATCAATGAGAGTATCTACGTGATCACCAATCTGGCTGGCAGCGAGAGCTTTTATAGAATAATCACGATCAACATCCCCTCGATAATGACGGCTATTTTCAAAATAATCAAAAGCTGATAGTGTATTTATTTCTACACCTTTAATATTTTTCCCCTTGAGTTGATCATTTAGTGGTACTGATTGCTCGGAGAGATTCATTCTTATCACGAACCATTCCATGAATCCGGAAAAGTCAGATATCAGGAGACTATTATCAAAAACAATTGCGCTTATTTCTTTGAACTGCATATAACGGACTATCTCTTCAGTAAAAGGAGATTCTTTCAGACGTATATTGAGAGTAAACAGATGACCCTTTTCAATATTAATATTTATTTTCTTTTTAAATGAAAAGAGCGTGGTGAATACAGAATAAGGTTTAACAACAGCCTTTTCAGATACCGGGTGCCTGGAGCCGTAAACACTAACTTTACGACAGGCCATCGACAACTCACGAATTAGATTGTGAGCCAGTTCATTCATATTCAGATTTAATGCTGATTCGTTAATTTTTTTGGTGGAATGTTGTACCATTTGTATCTCCCAGGCAAACCAATTTTGCTGATTCGGTGGCAACATAAATAAAATCGCCATCGCTTATAGGAGAGACCGAAATAGGACCATCAAGCTCTGTTTGATTGAGTACCTTACCGTTGGAAGCATC
>DAOWMZ010000283.1 GCA_030642845.1 Candidatus Zixiibacteriota bacterium | reverse complement strand
TTTGCAAATGAACCAAAAGAGCTGATTTTTAATGAATTCTTTTCTGTTTTGTCGAGGGATAAAATAAACAAAAAGTAGTGAATGACCTTGTCACTTTTATTTTTTTAGATAGTTAAATAATTATTTTTAAGCCACTAATACAAGTTAGTGGCTTTTCTTTTTGTATAATCATATATTTAAGCGTATAAGGTATAGAGGTTATAACTATGGCAGATGAATCAAAAAAAAATGCGGTTGTTAGAATAATTGAGTTCGAGTCGAAGTATGCCGTAAATTTTCGCGACTTAAACTATGAATGGCTGGAAAAGTATTTTGAGATAGAACGCTATGACCGGATTGTACTGGAAAACCCTATTAATAATATTATAAACTTTGGCGGTTTTATTTTCATTGCCTTGATTGATGATGAAGTAACTGGGACCTGCGCTCTTATGAAACATACCGAGAAAAAATATGAATTAGCAAAAATGGGAGTAGCTGGGAAATATCAGAATTTGGGTATCGGACGTAAGCTGGTGGAAGCTACTATTGAAAAATCAAAGCAGCTCGGAGCTGATAAATTAATTTTGGCTACAAGCAAGTGTCTTGAAGCGGCTAATTATCTTTATCAGAAAATGGGTTTTGAGTATTGTGACCTTGCTGAGATTGGCCCCCTGCCCTACAACCGTGAAACCGTGGTTATGAAGATGGAATTGTCCAAATAGGGCAACATACATTATCCCTTATAATCAGAACATTTTAAAATGTACAAATTAGTATGTGTTTATATAATAGAAAGCCCTCAATGAGGGTAATAATTTGACAAAAATTACAATTATTGTATATTATCATGGTTGAAAAAATATCCCATGTTTATCAGGGGATAGATAATAAGGTGATTGCAAAACAATTATAAAGGGATATGTTTGTGGAAGATTTAATCTATCTTGATAATGCGGCGACATCATGGCCCAAACCTGACAATGTCTATAAATACATGATTGATTTTTACAGGGACTGCGGGGTTAATCCGGGGCGCAGTGGTTTTGATAAAGCAATTGAAGCAGGTAATATTCTCGAAAATTTACGATTACGTCTGACTCGTTTTTTTGGCGGGGATGAAGACACCCCCCAAAGATTGTGTTTTGGCTACAATGCCACCGACGCTCTCAATATTATTTTGCAGGGTACTTTAAACTCAGGCGATCATGTTGTTACTACAAATGTAGAACATAACTCTGTTATAAGACCGATCAATCATCTTGTCCGTGATAACGGGGTGGAAGCGACTTTTGTACCCTTTGATAAAAATGGTTTTGTTGATCCTGACGATATTGCCAAAGAAATTAAAACCAACACCAAGCTGGTTATTGTAAATCACGCCTCCAATGTATTAGGGACTGTTCAACCTGTTAAGGAAATTGGAAAAATTTGCAAAGAGAAGGGTGTCCTTTTTGCCATTGATGCTTCCCAGACAGCCGGTATGATTCCTATTAATATGAAAGATATGAATGTTGATGTCCTCGCTTTTACAGGACATAAATCTCTTATGGGTTCCACCGGTATCGGTGGTCTTTGTGTCCGTAAAAATATCGAAATAAAAACAGTCCGCAGTGGCGGAACCGGAGTGCGTTCTGCTTATCCATATCATCTCAATGAATACCCCTACCGCCTGGAATACGGAACCCCCAATATGGTCGGAGTGGCATCGCTATGGGCGGGGCAGGAATGGATGGATAACCGGGGGCTCGAAAATATCTATGCTCACGAAATGAAATTGGCTAAAAAATTAGTAGCTGGTTTTAAAGAGATCGAAGGAGTTACTATATATTGCTGTGACAGTATGGAAAATCATCTGGCTACAGTTACTATGAATGTTGATGGCTATGAAGCGGGCGATGTCGGCATTATGCTTGATGTTGAATTTAATATTGCTACCAGAACCGGACTTCACTGCGCTCCATTAGTGCACAAACAATTAGATCTGGTTAAAATACATGGAGCAGTTCGTTTTGCTATTGGACCGTTTAATACCGAAGCCCATATAGACAAAGCTATTGAAGGTATAACCGAAATTGCTAAAAGAGCCAAAAAGAAAAAGCAATTAACGGTTTAATCATTCACTCTTTATTAAAGGGTGACTTTCGGGAATTCTTTTGAAAATATTATAAATAAGCCTCTGCCTGCGCCGTTAGGAATCCTTTCCTGACGGCACTCATTCAATCCTAACTTCACTTAGCAAAACACACTATGGGTGTGTCAGGAAAGGATTCCTGACAACTCGAAATTCTTGTGGGGCAGACGTCCTCGTCTGCCAGGCACAGGGTTGTTCAACACTCCTCTGTGGTTATCCTTTGTCCGGGGGGACCTGTCCCTACAATTAAAGAGTCCTGCTTTTTCTTATCATTAAAATTAAATTATTTATGAAGTAGGCCGGTTTTCTGTCGATATATCTAAAAACTGGAGTTATTTACTAATCCCGGATGGGTGTTATATGTCTGTTGAAGTATCAAAAAATGGAGCCTCATTGATTATCCCGGAAATTACACTGGATATATTCAATAATCTTAATACCGGAGTTTTTGTATTTAGTGCAGACAAGTCTGTAATAGATATCAATCAAATAGGACTAATATTCATTAGTTCTGTTTTTCCGGAGATTAGCTCTATTGAAAAGGTTAATGAACTTTCTCTAGATAAAATATTTAATGAAACAAATTTCCCCGGATGGCTTAGCAAATTTGAATCTGTTAATAATGATTCCGGTAAGTGGCTTGATGAATATTTAATAACCAACCGGGATGATCAATATAGAATCTATTCTGTTAAAGCTGGAAAAGTATCAAATAAAGCGGGTGAATGCCTGTTTGTGGTTACCCTTAACGATGTAACTGATGAAAAGAAAAGCCAACATCAGTTAGCATGGCTCGAAAAGCAGGCAGAAAAAGGGAGCATGGCTTCGATTATTGTTCATGACCTTAATAATTATCTCAGCCTTTTTCTTGGTAGTGCAGAACTGGCGGGAATGATGCTTGGTAGTGGTAAAATAGAAAAAGCGGTTGAGAAAATCGAGAAGATAAAAGAAAATGTAAAGAAGATGGAAAAATTCATCGCTGCATTTACCGATGATTATAAAATTGAAACAGACAAACAAAAAGCAAATCTTAATAATCTGATAACAAATGTGGTTTTGTATTTATCAACTAGGAAACAATTTAGTGGAATAGCCATAATTTCTCAACTTGATTCACTGGTCCCTGAATTTGAGTTTGATTCTGATCAGTTATCACAATTGTTATTAAACTTTTTAAATAATTCAGCAGAAGCAATAAATGATTCAGAAGCAAAGAATGGTCAGATTACTATTAAAACAGAATTAGAAGAAGCCAATATTATTTTGATAATCTCTGACAATGGTCCTGGAATCACTGATGATATAAAAGAAAAAATATTCAAAAGACGTTTTACTACCAAAGAGAACCACAACGGCTATGGCCTTATAGATTGCGGATTAATTGTTGGAATTCATAATGGCCAGGTAGAGATTGTTGATAATACTAATGAAGGCGTAGCTTTTCAAATTACTTTACCATTAGAATAGCATATCAATTTACTTATAAAATTTACATAACTAATTTATGTAGAAAATATAATAATAACGCCCGTTCAGCAA
>DAOWMZ010000260.1 GCA_030642845.1 Candidatus Zixiibacteriota bacterium | reverse complement strand
GCAGAATCTCCGGTATGCCAGAAGACCATCGAAAACTGTGATAAATCTGTACTATCGGGTGATCCGCTGACAGCTTTTGTCCATGTTCTGACAGGAAGTTTCATAGCGTAAAAAGCGTCCTGATAGTATTCTTCATAAGCAGAACCACGATCATCATCAACTATTAAAACCTGCGGAGCACCAATTTCTACCTCAAAACCAAATGTCTTATTAAATTCACCGGAGCCGGGAGTACCAGCAAGTGAATCGGTTGTAATCGTTACAAAGAAAGAATCAATTCTGGGGACTACACTATCAGCAAGAACAAACTCAATCGGGATCAAATTACTTTTCGGGTTAATAAACAGATCTTCATTGAACAGTACTGTTGGAATAGTAAAGATTACATCAGGATTTGAGGTTGTTAATGTTGCCTGTACGTTATAAGAATATCTCATTTCATTTATTACCGTACAGAAGAACTGAACTGTTTCCCCTGCTTCATAGATGCCATCTCCATCTCCGCCCTGGGTATCATCCAACACAAGCGGTGTACCTCCGCTAAGTTCAATCCATGGTCGGGAAAATAGAACATCCAGATCAGCATACATCAGGGAATCAGAATCAGAAATATTCCAAACACCAGTTTGAGTACTGATATCAAAATTTGTCAGGGAACTGGGAATTGACTGTTCATGAAATTCTCGGTTAATAGATGAACCGGGAAAAGGATCGCCAACATCGCCAAAATTATTTTCTGTAAAAGCCAGTCCATTGTCCCCATCAGCTTGCTCCAGACCGACATAGTAGCGGTTTGGATCTGTGTTTTGTGGTGAAGCATCAAGATCCACATGATAGATACATAATCCCGAACCTGGTAAAAATTTATCAAATCCTACTTTCTGACGATTTTCAATCAGCCAGTATTCGGTATTGTCATATTTTATCTGATAAACAAAAGGATTCCATTCAACTGCGGGGATTTCAGCATTAAAAATATTTTCTGTTACTTCAGTAAAATTAAGAAATCCCATTTGAGCTTTACACCAGCAATCAAAATGTGCCGGAGATTTCGAACCGCCAAGGTAATTGCCGCGAGCCATTATTGTCCAGTCACCAAGACCATCGGATCCTTCGTGGCCGGGTAAGCCATAATCAATATCATATAAATCCGGAAGACCAAGGAAATGTCCGTACTCATGGCAGAAGACACCTATTGGAGTTTGTTCGATAGCAGTTCCACTGGTTGCTTCTTCCGGGTTCATAGTATAGTTAGTTACTTCAATTCCATCAGGATGTTGAGTTGTACGTAAGGTAGATTTATGCGACCAAATAGCACCATCTACACCCTCTTCAGCTCCTCGTCCCGGATGAATAATAATGACACCATCACATTTATTATCGAGATCATGATCATAATCGTTAAAATTTGCCCCGGCAGCATCTGCTGCCAGTACCGCATCAACAGCCAGATCCTGACTACGAGTCAAACCATTATCTCCATTTTCATACCAGGCATAAGTTTGGGGCATCATTAACCAGCCAAAGACGTCACCAACGATATAGAATTTGCCATAGGAATTTTCCATATAGTAATCTGTCATAGAGCCGGTCGGATTGAAATAACCAGAGTCTATCCCGGACTCCACAAAAGGAGTTCTATCAGTAAAGAGAACCGAATCAACCATGTATGGTTCGACAGATACTGTTTGTCCGGTATGAAGCCAGTCTGAGAATTCGACAAGGATAACGATAACTTTGACAGTATCAATTGCCTGCAAACCTAAAGATAACTGCTCATTTATTTTATCTTTATTATAAACCGAATGTTCAACCGGAGAGCATCCGCCCTGAGCTTTAAACTTTTTCCAGTTATTAATTTTCTCTTCCAGTACGCCATCAGCTTTCCATTTTTCAATAGCCTCTTTGGTTGGAGCGACCGACCAGGCAGACGCAGTAAGCAATAGAGTAAATAATATGATAATAATTAGTGTAAAATTCTTTTTCACAGTCATCGTTATAATATCCTTCCCATTAGGGTTCCATTAACAAACTAATAACGTATTAAGATAAGTTATAATCTAACGGATGAGTAACATTTTTTTAGTTTGTGAATGAAAATCTGTGCTCAATTTATAAAAATACACCCCGGAACTTACATGAACATTATTCTCATCAGTGGCATCCCATTCGAATTGATGCCTTCCTGAAGATAATTTCCCGGCAAACAGAGTTTTTACCACCTGCCCCAAAACATTGTAAACATCAAATCTGACTTCGGAGGCAATATCAAGCTCAAAAGCTATATTGGTAGTCGGATTAAACGGGTTAGGATAGTTTTGCATCAAACTGAAACCCATCGGAAGATTATTATCTGTCAGATCATCATTTATATCAGTAGTGAAATTGTACATGTTTTTAGCATTGTTGGCGTTGGCTAAAAGATCATTGAAAGTATATCCACCAACAAAAGCAACAGCCACTTCGATTGAGTCACCGGATGTAATGCTTAACGGACCGGTACTGACAACAAACATCCAGTCTGAACCAACATTTGATTCAATATCATCCGAAACACCAGAGGTCAAATCATACAGTTGCCCATTATCAAATCCTAATTTTTCACTTCCGTTTTCTATTGCTTTGAAACCTGTAATATTCTTTAAACCAACTACTCCGGCCAGAGGGTCGGAACCATTAAATTGATAAATCATATCCAAATCATTCTGCATTTCAACATAGTCCGGGATACTTCCCAGATCAAAATCAACCAACAGTCCAAAATGAAAATCATTAAGGTCATTCAAAGAGTTATTCTTTAAGTAGTATTTAAAAATTATCAATCCGTTATCATCCATGTTCGGATAGCTTATCGTTTCCTGGCTTACTTCAATAGGAACCGAGGCTGCCAAACCTGAGTCAGAGAAAGTGGCAGTACGATGTGATCCATTATCATCGCCAACCCAGTCAGATGAAAGATTTGTCATAGGGATGAAATCGGATACTTCGTATTGGCCAAGATTGCTACGTACAGATTTCGACATGTGAGAAGAATCCGTTCCCATAATGATTCCGGCTTCATAAAGAAGGTTATCGCTTCCGTTAACCCGGAAGCCATTGCTATTAAGATTATAAATCGATCCGGCAGCCAGACCATACTGGCCAAAGTCTGATACAGTCATTTCTAATTGTGAAGTCTGATGAGCAGCAAAGGTACCTGAAGGTTCCTGGCCAACAGTAACCGTAAACTCAAGAGTGTCGGTTATTCCGCCACTGTAAGGAGTAATCATCATAAGGAAGTCAATCTTCTGGCCATTATAAAAGTTATCACTGATATATACAGAAAACGGAAACATATTTGAGGCAGTGGTATCCATCGGTCCAAACAGAAACGAAGCCTGATCAGAAGTAATTGATACTCCCAGGTTTGAAGGTTCAATGACACCGATAATCGATTCGTCAACACCGATTGAATGCCCAAGAGTCAGAAAAAGATTAAATTCTTCACCCGGTGAAGCAATACCATCATTGTCGATTCTAACATTTTTTAATTCGAAATTATAATTTTCAGGAGCCGGAAGATAATTCAAAAGCTGTGAAGCATCAACCAGGCCATGTCCATAAGCATTATCTTCACCCGGATCACCCAAATCTATAGCTGAAAAGACCAGTGCGTTCTTAATTTCATTAACGGTAGCATCCGGATTATACTCGCGCATCAAAGCTACGAGGCCGGCAATAAACGGAGCTGACATTGAAGTACCACTCATCAGCTTATACCCACCGTTTTTATCGGCTGAATAGATGCTAACCCCGGGAGCTACAACTTCCGGTTTAATACTATTGGCATCACATGATGAAGGACCTCTGCTTGAGAAGCCTGCAATAGTAGAATTATTATCGACAGCTCCTACGGAAAAGGATGTTAATGGAGATAAAGCCATATCAGCGGGGTTACGGATAGTAGTCGGGTTAGGTCCTTCATTCCCTGCAGCAAAAATAGTTACTACACCAGCTGCTTCAACATTTTG
>DAOWMZ010000003.1 GCA_030642845.1 Candidatus Zixiibacteriota bacterium | reverse complement strand
TATGTGGATCTCAATGCCGGAGATGAATGTTTAACTCCCCCGGAACCACCATCATTACTGTCACCGGCAAATGGAACAACTATATCCATCGAATCACCTCAGTTGTGTCTGATTAACTCTACACCTGCTCCGGGATGTATAGATCCGCAAGTCTATACTTTTGAATTATATGCAGATGAATCACTAAGCGATCTTGTTGCCACATATAATGATATCCCTGAAGAGACAGAAACCACATGTGCAAATGTGACAGCGTCATTTCAAAGTGGTAGATTTTATTTCTGGCGAGTAAAATGCTCAAACGGATCAGCTGAATCCGACTGGTCCGGACCTTTCTATTTCCATACACCAAACATTGTTCCCCCTACCCCGGGATTGATATCTCCGGATGATGAAGATACGGTTACCTCATTAACTCCCACTTTGTCAATTACCGGAGTTAACGACCCTGATGGAACCAATGTAACATATGAATTTGAAATATCTATCTCACCCGATTTCTTAAGCCTGTCATCCGCCGGGCAGATTGAAGATACTATCAGTATTATTAACTGGGTAGTTTCTGACCAACTTACCAATAATTCCCTCTATTACTGGCGGGTGAGAGCATCAGATGGAATAGGATATTCACAATACAGTGTCAGCAGAACTTTTTATGTTGAGTCATCAAGTCAGAATGCACCACAGGCTCCACAGATTCACAGTCCTTCCGATGGCTCTACAGCTAATTCTCAGAATCCGCTTCTTACGGTTATAAACGGTGTTGATAATGAAGGTGACCCGCTTACCTATGATTTCCAGGTATTTGACCAATCCGGTGTTACTCAGGTTGCTATTGTCTTTGGAATATCCGAAGGAACCACTACTACCGAATGGACAGTAACAACTCAATTAGCAGATGGCTTATCATACCAATGGCGCGCTCGATGTTCTGATGGCATCTACTATTCTAACTGGACACCAATGACTGAGTTTAGTGTCGACCTGGGTGTGATTATTAACAATCCTCCAACTATACCAAATCATGTCTCACCATCAAACGGTGAAACAGTTACCGGGATGCCGATTACCCTTACAATTGAGAATTCGGTAGATCCGGAAAATGATATTATTACTTACGATTTCTTTATTTCTGATGATCCTTCTTTCAGTCAGGATATTGCTTCGATGTTAGATGTTACAGAAACAGCATTCGAAACAAGTGCCGAAATTAATTTGAATCTCGCTGATGGTGAAAGATATTATTGGCATGTAAGAGCCAAAGATGGCGAAAATGTAACTGAATTTTCATCTGCAGCATTTTTTGATTATGTCGATCTGGCTGCTAACCAAGATGACTATACAGCCGGTATCAGCGGCCCGTTTAGCGGATCTACGATATTAACAACAACCCCGACATTAGCCGCATCAAATATTAACATTGTCGAAACTAAGAATTATTACTTTGAAGTGGCTACTGATACCTTCATGTACAATATTGTCACTTTCTCAGGAAGTGTCCCTGAACAAGAAAATGGCAAGACCACCTGGCAGGTTGAGGAGGAACTGGAATCCGGTCAGAATTATTACTGGCGGGTTAAAGTTAATGATTACCCTTACTCACCGGTAGCTAAGATTTATATTCAATTTGCCGCTTATGCCCACCCCAATCCTGTTCATCTTGGAGAGAACGTAACTTTCGTACTTCCTCCTGAAGAAGTTGACCTGTTTATTCAAACTGTATCGGGGGAAACGGTATTGATTCAGGAGAATGTCTCTAACGAGTGGGTTTGGAACCTTAATAACAGTGCCGGAAGCCAGGTATCGGTTGGAGTTTATCTCTGGTACATTGCCAACTCGAATGTCCACGGTAAAATTATAGTCAAACCCTGATTATAAAGATTCTATAATAGAAAAAAAGATCGCTCTGAGGGGATGAGCGATCTTTTTTTATAAAAGCAATCTTATTGCCTTAAGCAATTTTATTGCTTTAAGCACTTTATATTACATCAATTTTGAGAATTAGTCGAGTAATTTTTTAAAAAATCTGAGATAGTAATAGTTCCGGCGGCATCAGGATAAGAGGCCATTTGAAATGGAATTATTCGATTAACAGATAATTTTTCTTTTTTGGAAAGATGATCCTTTATAATCTCAGAAATCCGCCTTCCAACAATCTCAGCCCCTTGACGTGGTGTTTCCGGAAAAAGCACACCTATCTTGTTATCCTCAAGAGGAGAAACATAATCCATGATTCTTATTGACTCTCGAACCTTATCAATAACTGCCTTTGCCGCCTTGGAATCATGCCCCTCAAAGTAAGTCTCTAAAAAAGAGAGGTCCAATATAACTATAGAAACAAAAACAGAATACCTTTCGGCTCTCTTAAGTTCCATATCAACTTGATTTACAAATTTGTTATGCATACCTCTATAACCTTGAATGCTAACCTACTGTTCAATTATTGATCAGCAATAATTGTTCCATAACATATAATTCTCCTGTTTTTGGAAAAAAATTCCTCAAAGAGAATTTTTTAACACTTTTATGTCTTATAAAGTATTATCAGACAATAGATATATATAATCTTTAATTTTTTATTGAAAAATGTCAACAATAACATCATGTTATGAGTGAATATAATTGCTCAATTTATGCACAATAATTACCATGAAAATGCCTTAAATATTGATAATTATTGAGTTGTTTAGGGATAGTTTAAGACTATTTGATAGGGTTTACTATTCTGGTTTTTGTGTTAAGTTGAAAAAGACCACTATTTGATACTTCCATAATAATTGTTAGTAGCTTCAGCAACCTAAATACAAATTACACTTGCCCGGAATGTGATAAAACAGTAAGTTCAAATTAAATTCAAAATTGTACAGAACTATGAAAAAACGGACAAACACCAAAGGCTCCCGCTCATCAAGTCACTCATACAATAGATTGTTTATCGCCTACTATTGTATGATCGGTCTCTTCATTCTTGGTTGGGTTATCTCTGAAGCACGAGTATGGGGTGTTAACTGGTGGGCTTATCAGCCAACCATATTTCAAGCTATACTGGTTCTCATTGCAGGCGGTGCATGTCCTCTCTTATGGCTGTGGAGCAAGCATATTACAAATAAGGTTGATATTGAAACCTCTACGTTAGATACCGCAGGCAAGTACTGGATCATGGCAACAATTACATTGGTTAGTTTTACAGTTCTTTACTCTACATTCTCAAGCACAACTCACTTCTTAGGTGATGGTTATTATCTCCTTACAAGGCTTGCTGAGGGAGTTGGCTCTATAAAGTCATGGGATATTGGAGCATCTCTGCTAAACGATGTGGTATATAGTACGCTTGGAGAGCAATCCGAAGAAAACGCTTTATTAACTTTTCGTATCATCTCTATTGGGTCGGGACTTCTAATGCTAATCATATTAGCGTTATTCTCATACAAACTTTTTGAGCGTTTCATGGATCGTAGCCTGTTTTTCGTTGGTATGGTTTGCGGTGGATACACCATGCATTTCTTTGGATATGTAGAGAATTATGCCCTGTTTGTCGTCATGATTATGGCATTTACTTTACTCGGTTTGCTGGCTGCTCTTGGGAAAACATCTCGATGGCTGGTAATCATACCGGCATTATTTGCCTGTGGACTTCATATTTTCGGAATGACACTCTTACCTCCCCTTCTGTACATTTTGCTGTATGACAAAAAACCTCTTGTACTTTTGAGCAATATGAGTAAAAGAAGTAAGGCAATTCTTATGATTACGATTGGGATAATTTCGCTAAGTACCTACTTCTTCCTGTTCTACAAATACTATTTTTTCCGGTTTGCATTTCTTCCATTTGTACCGGATCGATTCACCGTTGATAATGATTATTTACTCTCACCAAAACACCTGTGTGACTTTGTCAATCTATTGGTAATGCTTGTACCCGGAATCGGAATTTTTATCATGGAAGTCCTGACTAATCAGCGGAAAAGACTATGGAACGGACCTGACGGACGATTCTTACTCTTACTCCTGGCATCAACAATGGCATGCATTTACTTGTTTAATCCGGGGCACGGGATGCCGCGAAACTGGGACTTGTTTTCACTCCCCGGTATTCCCCTGTCAGTGCTGGTCTTCTATTTCCTCCTCTCGAGCCGACAACCATCACGCCGAAGATTCTTATCAACTGCTTTGGCTATAACTCTGGGGTTCCTAATACTCATTCCTCGAGTCTCTTCACAATGGGTACCGAAAATTGCAATCACGCATTTCAAGAATTATGTAGAACTTGATCCCACGCGAAATCGTAATGCGAGAAGCCTGCTCACAAGCTATTACAGAACCGAAGGAAATGAAGAAGCGGCTACCCGATGGAACAATCTTGCGGTAGAAAGCTTCCCTGAAGCCAGCCTTACCAACCGAGGCAAGCAAATGCTGAAATCCGGCTACCTTGATCAGGCTGAATCACTATTTCATAAGGCTCTTCAAATCAACCCGATTTTCGTTGACGCCTACAGTAATCTTGGAACCTGCTATATAAACCGAGGTGATCTTAAAAAGGCTATGGAATATCTGGAAATTGCTGATGGTTTGAATCCGCTTAACGCTTCTATTATCAATAACAAAGGGACTGTTTTTCTTAGACAAAAGGATTTTCTACGTGCCGAGGATCAATTTCTGGAGGTTTTGCGAATAGATCAAACCCATGTTAGTGCAATAGCCGGATTGGTATCGGTTAGTGTACAAAAAAAAGATGATCAGCTAACTTCAAAGTATCTGGAGATGGTGCGCAATTCATCGGATATGCCAGTTGATTACTTCAAGCAGGGAGTGGAAGTTTGTATGGAGGCTGGGCTGATGAATTCTGCTCGATTAGCTTTTGATATTGCGGTAGATCTTGGAGCGAGTAATACCTGGCAACAGGAACTTTTCTCGAAATATCCCGTGCTTCAACAATAGATAATAGTATTGGATAACATAATCAAAATCTATATAGGGTTGATTGAATTGTTACTGAATTATGAAATACTATTTTATAGAATTGAGATCGTAGTCTTTGATTTTATATAAGAGAGACCGATAACTAATATCCAACATCTCGGCAGCTTTTCTTCGGTTCCAGTTGGTTTTATTGAGAACCTCGGCAATAAGTTTTTTTTCCTCGCCAGCAACAATTTTCCCAATTCTTGCTTTTAAGGAATAACCGTCAGTATTATTATAATCAAAGATCTGACCTGGAGAGACATTACCAGCACTAACAGTCACTGCCTGGCGGGCTGGGGATAAATTGTGGGCTGATATAATCAAATCACTAATAATAGCCTCATCGCCGCGAACAACTACCTGTTTGATCATATTTTCTACCTGGCGAACATTACCCGGCCAAGTATAGCTCATAAGCTGGTTAATTGACTCCTGTGAGACCTTAGTAAAATCTTTTTCATAAAGCTTATTGTATTTCTCAACGAAGAAATCGACTAACAATGGAATGTCACTGATACGATCTTTCAGGGGAGGTAATAATATGGTAATTTCATTCAGGCGATAAAACAGATCACTTCTGAAAGCCTGTTCATCAATAGCCTGTTCCAGATTTTTATTGGTAGCACAAATAATCCTGACATCTACATGGATATTATTTATCCCTCCGACGCGGACAAATTCCTGCTGTTCGAGAGCCTGAAGCAGCTTGGATTGAAGCTCAAGCGGCATATCTCCGATTTCATCCAGAAACATTGTTCCTTGATGAGCCAACTCAAAACGTCCCTGTTTATTTTTATGGGCTCCGGTAAAGGCACCCTTTTCGTATCCAAACAATTCTGATTCAAGGAGGTCTCTGGGGATAGCGGCACAGTTTACTTTGACAAATGGTTTATCTTTGCGAGAGGACAAATGATGGAGTGAACGGGCGGCAATTTCTTTTCCTGTACCGGATTCGCCGCGAACCAGCACAGTCAATTCGGAATCAGCAACCTGCTCAATAATCTCGCGTACTTTTTGCATCTCCTGGGAGTCGCCGACAAAATTCACCCAATTACTTTTTACTTTAAGTTCGCTTTTAAGTTCGAGAACTTCTTTTTTGAGACTGCTTCGTTCAAGAACACCATTGATATGAATTTCTATTTCCTGAACATCAAAAGGCTTGTTAATAAATTCAGCTGCGCCATGTTTAATGGAATCGACAACATAGTTGGTATCACCATGACCGGAAACCATTATTACTTCGGGGCGTTTATTTAATTTATTAAGTTTTTCAAGAACTTCAATCCCTGACATACCCGGCATTTTTATATCAAGCAGAATAAGATCCGGCTTTTCGGTGGAGATCATCTGAAGACCCTCTATACCGTCACGAGCTGAGACAAATTCATACTTTGTCGCCAGACCTTCGTTTAAAATCCAGGCAACTTTGGGGTCATCATCGATTACTAATATTTTTGTTTTTGGTCTTATCATAGTTTAGTCATTTATTTTTCTAAATTATCGGCATTTAAGAACCTAAATCAAGTAAGATTTGCAAAATAGTTGCGGTTTTTTAGCAAAATAGTGCAGCATCAAATTGATTAATTCGGGAAGTAAAGGGTAAATGTTGTACCTTTCCCTTCTATGGAATCAACTTTAAGGGTACCATTATGAGCAGATATTACTCTTTCTACTATCGCCAAACCGAGCCCTGTCCCGGTATCTTTCGATGTAAAATATCGGTCAAAAACCTTGGGGATGTTTTCTTTCTTTATCCCTATCCCGTTATCTATTATACGGATAGCGAGATAGTCAACTTTTTTATGATCAGGTTTTTCCATCAGACCTTCAACTCTAAGCTTACCTCCATCGGGCATGGCATCAATGGCATTTAAAAAGATATTAAGAAAAATTTCAAGTATTTGATTTCTGTTTACAATACAATCCCAGTTGACATTTGTAAATTCTGATTCAAATTCAATATTTAATTTTTTTAAATCCGGCCAGATCAATTCGGATGCCCTTCCAACGACATCTCTGAGATCAAGTTTTTCTGTTTGATATTTATTGGGATTTGAAAAATCTACTAACTCCCTTACAAGATCATTGAGACGATGAATTTCATCTTCAGTTGATTTAAATAATTCAGAGTTATTGGATAACTCAGGATGTTTCATTCTCAAAACCTGAAGAGCCCCTTTAATTGATGTCAGGGGTTTTCTCAGATCGTGTGATATTTCGGAAATCATATTCCCCATAGTCAGAAGCCTGGTAGTATTTAACAGTGAGAGTTCTTTTTCAAACAATAGGGCAGCCTGTGAAATTACCAGTTTTGCTAAAGAAATATCATCTTCGCTGTAGGCATGATCGCTGTCAGCCCCCAGATAAAAAACATGGGCAAATTCTCCCTGGCGATACATCGGAATTGCCATATAAGCCATATTTGGCTGCGGAAAACTATTATTCCCTTTCAAATTATGCACTAACAATTCTGTAAGTTTATGCACATCGGAAAATTCCGGGGAATCAGTATCAATGGGACCGATTGTAATCTCGTCCATGCTAACTTTTTTCAGATCGATTCCCCCGCTCTCGGTAAGTGGGATAGCAACCTTCCCGGAAATACCATGAGGAAAAAGAGTTCTGTTATTTGCATTCCAGTTAAACCAGATAGAATAATCAATGGGGAAAATTCTTTTTAATTTATCAATTAAGACACTACGGAAATCATTAATATTCTGAATATTGGGTAATTCTCTGCTGATCTCATGTAATATTTCAAACTCCACCAATCTCCGGCGGTTCTTTTCGAACTGATTAGCATCATCAACAGCAATGGCAGCTTGTGAAGCAAAAGTGGTTAAAAGCCTCAGATCGTTTTTGGAAAAGATTTCTCCACCCTGTTTGTTAGCGAGGTTTATAACACCGATAATCTTATTTTTTATTCGAAGAGGACAGCAAAGCATTGAAGCCCTCCCATATTTTTCTTTATTGATCCGCTTGAATTTTTCATCATTTTCGACATCTTCAATAATAAGCGGGAGTCCGCTCTGAGCTACAGTTCCGGCTATAGATTCTCCTATTGGAAGACGGGTAGAAGATATGATTTTCTTTTCAAGTCCGATTGCCGCTTCAATAGTCAGAAATTCTCCCCCCTCATCAATGAGCATGATAGATCCAACCTGGGCTTCGGTAACTGTTGAAGCTAAAAGAATTATCTGATGAAGCAAATCTTTTAGATTGGCAGTCGATCCAATCGATTTCCCTGCTTCATAGAGAGCATTTAATTCACCCATCCTTCGCTCAAGAATTATGTTTGATAATCTGAGTTCTTCAAGTAATTGTAACCGAGCCAGACCGGCTCTTCTTTTTTCGAGAGCACGATTGATCGCCAGTTCCAGATGATTGAATTCTACCGGTTTAAGAAGATAGTCATAGGCTCCACTGGCAACTGCTTCGATAGCGGTATCAAGAGAGGCGTAACCAGTCATTAGAATAACCGGCAGGTCGGAATCAACTTCTTTAACAATCTTGAGAATTTCCAGCCCGTTCATTTCGGGCATTTTAATATCTGTAATAACCAGATCTATTTTCTTGTTCCGGATTACCTCGACTGCCTCAATAGATTTCTGAAAAGATTCTACTATATAACCATCACCTGTCAACAAAGCTGACAGAGAATCGCACATCCGCTTTTCATCATCAATTATGATTATAACTTCCGAGTTCTTATTCATTCTTCTTAGTATCTTTATGGATTGGCAGCTTTATCTCAAAACAACCACCGTCATCCTTGTTTTTATATGTTATCGACCCATTATGCCGTTTAATTATACCGTAACAGACGGATAGTCCGAGTCCGGTCCCTTTTCCGGATTGTTTGGTAGTATAAAAAGGCTCAAAAATCCTGGGAATAATTTCTGGTTGGATTCCGGGACCTGTATCATAAAAGGAAATTATCATCTCATTATTATCTAATTTAACTTTAACCCCCAACTTTCCCCCCGAAGACATAGCATCACAGGCATTGATAATTATATTCAAAAATACCTGCTTTAAACTATCAGCCAAACCATTGATTTGAAATTCATCGGTATTAAAGTCTGTAATAAGCTCAATATTAAGTTTTTTAAATTGTCGATCCATCAGGGTTAGTACATCATCCATCACTGCAACAACATCTAAAGGTTCCAGATCATCTTTGACCGGTCGATAGAAATCCAGAAGTTCCCGGACAATATTGGCAATGCGGTCAATCTCCTGTCCAACAATATCAGCATAACCGCTGGCTTCGATATTTTTCCCCATTGTCCGCCGAACCAAAAGCATATAGTTTTTAATAATGCCCAGGGGATTATTTATTTCATGCGCAACCCTGGCCGACATCTCTCCCAATGCAGCCAAACGTTCAGTATTTACCAGTTGATGTTGAGCCGCTCTCAGTAGTTCAGAAGCCTGTTTTTCCGCTTCATACAGGCGGGCATTTTCTATTGCAACCACTATTTGATTTACCAGAATTGACAAAAATTCAATATCATCAAGGCTGAATTCATTTTGTGATATTTTGTCCGAAACAAGGAGAAAACCGCTCAGGCGGGTTTTATAAATCATAGGAACAACCACGCCGGGATGAAACATTGCCAGAATCTTTTGTTCAGCTTCGGAGGCAGTATCATCGAATAGGTCTTCCGTAACAACCGGTCGATTAAGATGACTAATATAATTAGCTAATTTACCGTTACCATCGAAAAATTGATCCGGTGAAGGAAACTGTCCGGAACCTTTTCCTTTAGCCATAGTAAATTTATCGGTCCGGCTAACCTCTTTGATAAATATTGCCCCTTTGGAAGCACTAACCTGGGCCAGTGATGTAAGAATAAATGAATCAAGCAAGTTTTGATAATTGAGAACAGAGTTAAAATTTCGGCTTATTTCAAATACGGTATAGAGGTCAAATATTTTGCGTTTGAGTTGACGGTTGGACTGGGTAAGCTCGGTTACTTTATCTTTTTGTTCATTGGACGCTGATGTTGTCGTATTATTTGAAACAGTGCTGGTTTTTGATATGGCATTACCGGAGTTGGGTTTTCCGGATGTAGATTTTTTTGTTTGTTTTTTTTTGCCGTTTTTTTTTGAATTATTACTCATAAGCTAATTTTTTATCAAAAAATTCACCCACCAAAAAATGGGAACCAACAATAATTATAATATCGTCACTTTCGGACGTTTTCAGAACCTTTTTATAAGCAGTACGAAGTGATTTATGTCTATAGATAATACGTTCTCGCCAGTTAATAGAACGACATAAGTCGTCCAGATCTGTTGTGCGATGCGTTGCCAGAGGGACCAGATGAAAACTTTCCGTTAACTGTCCAAGTAGATCAAACATTTTCTGGTGTTCTTTACGCTTCACAACTCCGGTTATAATGTGTACTTTTTTATTTGGGAATCGATTTCTGATTGATTCTACAAAGGCAGTCACTCCACCGGTATTATGGCAAACATCGAATACAAGAGTCGGTTTTGTTTTTCTTTCAATAATCTGGAATCTTCCCGGCCAGAATGCTTTGGCTAATCCCTCGCGAATTGCTCTCTTTTTTATTTTCAATCCATTTTCATTTAAGACAGATGCTGCCTTAACAACCAGGGCTGAGTTTCGTAATTGATGCTCTCCGTACATCTGAGGCTTAAGATTATTTATCGAATAACCGTTGGAGATAAAGTCTAATTTGTTGGCATTGATATAAGTTTTAAATTCGTTTTTTTTCAAAATATGCAAAGGTGCTTTTTTTAATTTGCATCGTTTAATCATTACATTTCTGGCTGGTTCAGGCAGTATCCCAATCAAATGCGGAACCCCGGGTTTGATTATTCCCGCTTTTTCGTAAGCAATCTTAGACAGGCTGGAACCAAGAATTTCTATATGATCTTTGCTTATATCGGTAGTAATTGTAATTTCCGGTTTTAGAACATTAGAAGCATCAAGTCTTCCGCCAAGTCCGGTTTCAATAACAGCCACATCCACTTTTACCCTATTAAAATAATATAGAGCCATTGCGGTAATAACTTCAAAAAAGGAAAGCTTGCGCTTGCTCAGTATTTTGCGATAGTGATCTACAAAGGTACAAATCGAGGTTTGGGATATTTTTCTTCCGTTAACAGTGACTCTTTCCCGAAGACTTACCAGATGAGGCGAAGTGAACAAGCCGGTTTTATATCCCTGGGCTTTTAAGATCGATGCCAGCATTACGGCAGTGGAACCTTTACCATTGGTTCCGGCAATATGTATTGTTTTATAATTATTTTGAGGTGAACCGATTGACTCTAAAAATCCAGTGATATTTTCCAGACCAAGTTTCATACCAAAAAACTCGCGGGAAAGTAAAAACCGTTCCGCAGAGTAATATGAATGCCGGGGCATTATTTTCTCCACATGAATTTTATCAAAGAGATGACTGTATCACGAAGATCTTTACGGTTTACTATTTTATCGAGAAAACCCCTGTTCAAGAAAAATTCCGAAGATTGGAATCCTTCCGGCAGATCCTGTCCAATTGTCTGTTGAATAACTCTGGGGCCGGCAAAACCGAGCAGGGCTTTTGGTTCGGCTATTATAACATCGCCAAGCGAGGCATAAGATGCCATCACACCGGCAGTAGTCGGGTTGGTAAGAATAGAAATATATGGGATTTTCTTTTCGCTTAGAACTGCAAGTAATGCTGAGGTTTTAGCCATCTGCATCAAGGCTAAAATCCCTTCCTGCATTCTGGCTCCCCCTGATGAGGAAACAATAATAAGCGGGATTTCTTTTTCTATTGCACGTTCTATTGCCCGGGCTATTTTCTCTCCCACGACAGAACCCATTGAGCCGCCAATAAATTGAAAATTCATTATAGCAAAAGAGATTTCAATACCGTCCATTTTCCCGATTCCGGCTACGATACCTTCTTTTTTACCGGTTTTTTTCTGGGCAGTCTCAATACGGTCAGGATATTTTTTGGAGTCTTTGAATTTCAGGGGATCTTTGGAAGTTAGATCAATATCATACTCTTCCAATTTGCCATCATCCAAAAGGAGCGAGATATATTTCTGACTGGGAATACGGAAATGGAAATCACAGGTGGGACAGACCCAGAGAAGGTCTTCCATCTTCTTTCCATAAACAACTTCACCGCAGGACTGGCACTTGGTCCAGATCCCTTCGGGAATATTTCTTTTTTCCTGGGTTGCAAGACCCTGCTTGTCTTTTTTAAACCACGCCATATTTTATACCAACATTAGTCCTTATTCAAATAGCGCACCATAATAACAGCATCCTCTTTGGGATTGCTATAATATCCCGGTTGCTGATACAACAAAGAGAAACTATTCTTTTCATAAAAAGCCCGCGCATCACTATTGCTGAACCGGACTTCCAAAATAACATAACCGCACTCATTCTCAGATGCACGCCGTAAGATACTTTCCAGAAGTCTTTTCGCAACCAATTTTCTTCGATATTCCGGCAACACTGCAATATTGGTTAAATGCGCTTCGTCATCAGTCATATAGAAACATGAGTAACCTATTATTGTATCATTACATAGAGCAACTTCTCCACCCCATCCAATTTCATCGAATTGCTCTTCAAAAACCGATTTAGACCAGGCATCGGAGAATATTTTTTTCTCCATTTCAGCAATATTGGTGATATCCGACATCACCATATCACGAATAACAATACTATTTATTTTCTTCTCGACGTTGGTCAAATCGAATTTCTGCCTGTGATTTTTGAAGATACATTGGTTCGAGGGTGGCGACATCAGCCAGATCCCCATTATTTAATTTTTCCAATCCCAGATAGACTAAATCAGATGCTTCATATTTTAAATAATATGATACATCATGGTTTTCCATATCAGGGAATTTTTCCATCGGTTCAAATCCAATAGCGGCAACGGCCATATTCCCGATCTCATTAAACAGATCACTATATTTAATAATTTTCGTTTCACTTTTATTATACTGTCCAAAATTGATAAAACCGCAAATAGACTCATCCCGATTAAGTGGAACTATTACACAAATAGTATCTTCAACATTCTTTAGCCAGTATGCTGCCTGTTCAAAACTATCCACGCCTACTATCGGAATGTCAAGTGCCACCGCGATTCCTTTGGCAGCCGCTAACCCAATCCTGAGTCCGGTAAATGAACCGGGGCCAAGCCCCACTACTATAGCATCCAGATCTTTCATTTCAAGCGAGGCTGATTGGAACAATTCACCGATTTTTTTTATGATAAATTGTCCATGTGATTTTTCATTCTTTTCAGTCGATTGAATTAACCGATCTCCTCCGAACTGGAGTCCGAGCCTTAAAATTCTGGTCGATGAATCTATCACCAATATGTTGTTATATTCTTTAGTCATTTTTAATCACAGTAATATTAATTTCACGTTCAGTATCATCAAGAATTTTAAAGGAAACCTGATATCTCGGTATAGGGAGGTTTACTTCTCCTTTTTCTCCCCATTCAACAACCATAATACCATCCTTCTGCATATAATCATCCCAGCCGGTTTCATACAGTTCGGAAATATTTCCCAAACGATACAAATCAAAATGAAAAAGTGATTTACTCCCTCCTCGGTATTCATTTACAATAGTATATGATGGAGAATTTACCAGCGCAGTATCTATCCCCAAACCCCTGGCAATACCTTTAACAAAAATGGTTTTCCCTGCTCCGAGTTCTCCGGTCAGGATAACTACATCCCCCTTCTTAAAAAACAGACTGATCTTCTCAGCCAATCTAAGAGTTTCTTCTTCACTATGAGATACTGCTTTAAGAATTGATGCCATATTTTACCTGGGTGTCATAATTGCCAGCGGAACGACCATTTCTTCAAGTGAAATACCGCCATGCTGGAATGAATCCTGGAACTGCCTTACCATTTCGTTATAGTTATTGGGATATACAAAAAAGAAATCCTCTTTAGCAATAATATATGTTGTGGCAAGAGTAAATTTTGGAAGCTGCCACTGCTCCGGTTTTTTTATCAGGATTGAATCTTTAGGATCAGAATTAAGGTTATCGCCATATTTGTATCTCAGGTTAGTTGATGTTGATCGGCGGCCATGCGCCAATGTACCCCGATGACAATGAACTGAGCCATGATCAGAAGTAATAATTACAGTGTAGTCTTTTTTGGCAAATGATTTCAGAATCGAGAACAACGGGGAATGAATAAACCAGCTTTTCATCAAAGATCTAAAAGCGGCTTCACTGCCAGCGATCTCTTTTAAAATAACATTATTGGAGCGTTTGTGAGCCAGAATATCTAAAAAGTTAAAAACAAATGTGACAACATCATGATTGAAAAAATCTGATATTTTTTTGGCAACAACTTCTCCCTCGGTATTATTAAAAATCTTTACATAGCGGGGTGGTTTCTTAAAACGGACACCGTTGCGGGCAAGGTTATCTTCAAAAAAACGATCTTCCATACGGTTAAGTGAACCCTCCTCATTGGATCTATAGTTATCCGGATACACTTTGTGAATTTCCTTGGGAAACATCCCGGCAAAAAGAGCATTTCTTGCAAAGGGAGTTGCTGTAGGAAGCATTGAGTAATAATATTTTCTGTCAATGTTATAAAATTCTGCCAATAACGGTTCGACTAACATCCATTGATCCAGCCGCATACAATCAACAACGATTAAGCAAACCTTCTCTTTTTTCTTAAGGCGCGGAATCACGTATTTTTTTGTAACATCAGATGAAAGAACGGGTCGATTTTTGCTGTGAAGCCAATCAGGGTAATGATTCTCAATATACTTGGTAAATTCATTATTCCATTCTTTGCGGGTTCCTTCCAATGTCTGCTCAAGACCAACATCAGCATTGGCATCCAATTCAAGATTCCAGTAAGAAAGAATCCGGGCGGCATCGTACCAGTCTTCCGGTTTCATCGGACCGTATAATTTCTGGTTGAATTTATTTATTTCAGTCATGTAGCGTTTCATCGATGACCCACTGATTATCTTACGGGAATCGAGAAGTCTTTTGATAACGATAAGTACCTGCGAAGGATTGACCGGTTTGACTAAATAGTCATCTATTTTCTGGCCGATTGCTTCTTCCATGAGGGACTCTTCTTCAGACTTGGTGACCATCACCACCGGTAAATGTGGCTGAATTTCCTTGATCTCTTCCAATGTGGTCAAGCCGTCTTTGCCGGGCATCATTTCATCAAGAAGCACCAGATCATAATGATTTTTTTTAACCAGCTCAAGAGCATCATCACCGGAGATAGCCCCGATCAATTTATACCCTCGCTTTTCCAGAAAGAGCATATGCGGCTTTAAAGAATCTATTTCATCATCAACCCAGAGAATTTTTTTGCTGTTAGTTTGAGCAGTCATTATTATCCTTTTCATTTCCGATGACCGGTAGTTGTATTTCAAATACTGTTTGCCCCGGACCTGATTTTTTTAGTATCACCCTGCCGGAATGATATTCTTCAACAATTCGCCTGACCAGAGTCAAGCCCAGACCCCATCCTCTTTTTTTGGTTGTAAACCCTGCCCTGAAAATTTTACGAGCGGCTACTTTGGAGACACCCGGACCGTTATCGGTTATTTCAACTATAACACATTTTTGAGAAGAGTGCAGTTCGGTTTTTATTTCTATTCTTCCGGTACGGGAATCAACAACCTGGAGAGCATTTTTGATCAAGTTTTCTACTGCCCAGCTAAACAGTTCGTTATTTAATTTCAATAAGGGAATTTCTCCGGTGATTAATTCAAGAGTTATTCCTTTTCCTTCGAATGGCAGACGGCGGCGATAATACTCAACTGTATCTCTTAATAACTGATTAAGATCGCATTCCTGCAAAGTGGGGATTGAGCCGATCTGCCCAAAGCGGTTTGCAATTTTATTAAGACGGTTAACATCGACCCACATATTGCTGAGAGCTTCTTTAAGCCTCTCTTTTTCTTCATCATTAAGCTCTGAGAGTTCGGTTTCACCAGTCATGACTTCGATCCAACCCATCAATGATGATATCGGCGTCCCCAACTGATGCGCTGTCTCTTTGGCCATTCCCACCCATATGTTGCGTTCTTCGCTTCTTTTGATATTTTGAAAACCAATAATGGCCACCATCATAAAAGCAAGAACAATCCCTATTTCAATAAATGGCATCATGGTCAATTGCTTAATTACTTTTGAATCACCATAGCAGAAATAATTTACCCTTCCTCCACCAAACTCCAAAGGAATCTTGCCGTGCTGGTCAATCATGTCCCTAGCTTCTTTTACAAGTTTTGCTTTAGTGGTATCGGAATAATCAGTCGGAGAAATATTCTCGATATTGCGCCAGTGAATCGGGGTTTCATTTTCATTAAGAACTATAATCGGGAAATCGGCTTTGACAATAATTTCATCAAAGATAAACTGAAGTTCCTGCCCCGATGTTGGAGAGTTGGCTACCAATTGCCACATCTTAACATATTTATCAACCTGCGATCTGGTATTTTTATTTAACTGGTCGATTACCTGGAATGTGTACCAGATAAAAACACTCGATATAACCGCAACGCCTATCAGAAGAAAGATCTTAAAAAATGTAGATTTGCCAATATAGAGGCGATCAAAAAAACCTGTATTTTTTGCTGTTTCAGCCATCAGCCTATTTTTGTTATCCCCTTCATATAGGGTTGTAATGCCTCAGGAATTCTGATTGTACCATCTGCATTCTGGTAATTTTCGATAATTGCAGGAATCAATCTGGCCAGAGCGACCCCGGAACCGTTGAGCGTGTGTGGGAATTTAACTTTTTTCTCTTCATCACGGAAACGACATCCCATTCTTCGAGCCTGAAAATCCATAAAGTTGGATACCGATGAAATCTCCAGCCAATTTTCCACACCGGGAGCCCAGAGTTCGATATCATAACATCGAGACGCGGCAAAAGAAAGGTCACTGGTAGCAAGTTCAGCTACCCTATAGGGAAGTTTTAATCCCTGAAGAACTTTTTCTGCCTGGGCTAAAAGGGACAGATGTTCATCGGGAGAAGATTCCGGATGGACAATTTTAACTAATTCCACTTTGTCGAACTGGTGCACCCTCAACATACCGCGAGTATCTTTTCCTGCCGCACCGGCTTCACGTCGAAAACAGGGAGTGTGAGCAACAATATATATAGGAAGCTGTTCATAGGAGAGAATCTCTTTTTTAAACATATTGGAAAGGGGAACTTCAGCAGTAGGTATTAAATACAGATCATCATCGTCAACCGCAGTTTTATACATATCCTCTTCCATTTTCGGAAGTTGTCCGGTTCCAAACATTGTATTTGATGTTACAAGATAAGGGACAAAATACTCAGTGAATCCATCTTTGGTGTGGATGTCGAGCATATAGCTAATCAAAGCCCTATGGAGTTGAGCACCCAATCCCTTAAGGACATAAAAACCAGAACCGGAAATTTTGGATGCTGCCTGAAGATCAAGAATATCAAGCTTTTCCCCCAGTTCCCGTATCTCCCGTTTTAACTGAGCTTCGGCTACCTCCAGCGAGTTGATTTGGGACTGCGCCTGCTTGCTCGTCTGTTGTTTACGGCTTAACTCCTCTTCCAGGGGGGCTAGCTGCTCTAATTCGACTCGTGTCTGGCGTAATTCCTCATTGAGCGAGGGTAGTTGTTGTAAGCCGGTTTCCAGTTGACTAATTCGGCTTTGGGCGACAGCATGTTCCCTGAGCAGGACTTGACTGGCTTGGTTAATGGACTGCTCTAGCTGATATTTGCGCTGACTCAGGGTATTAACCTGCCTTAGCTGCTGGTTAAGTCGGTCGTTTAGTTTGTTGGCTTGACTGAATTGGGTAAAGCCATCCTCGATGGTGGAAGCCTGGGCGATTACCCCTTGGTACTCCTTAATCCTGGCTCGGTGCTGATTAAGCTGGTCATCCCAGCGTTTCAGGTCGCTTGAGGTCTTAGTGAGGCGCTCCTCCAACTGGGCTAGCTGGGGCTTCAGGTTTTCCAGGGCTTGCCGCTGCTGACGGAGGCGATTGAGGGTTGCTTCCTGTTCGGCTG
>DAOWMZ010000298.1 GCA_030642845.1 Candidatus Zixiibacteriota bacterium | reverse complement strand
GGCCATTGTTTAAATTGTATCAGACGAGCTAAATCTTCATCATATTCAGCAGCAAAAATCAGGCTATCGATTTCATCCTGCTGTCGGAAGTTAGCAAATTCTGATCCCAGATTATATACACCTTTTTCATATAACATAGGGATGAGATCTCGAATTAGTTTTACATCATGTCTTAAACGGTGACGTTCACCGACAAAGACAATATCATGATCATCAAATTTTGAGATTATGTATTCTTCCGGGGTTTGATAATTTTCTGAAATATAGTTTTTTAACTCAGCTATCATTTGATCGTCGAGTGGTGCCGTCTTGCTTTTATTATTATTACAATTTGTGATTGAGAGAATCAGTAATGATGACAGTAATAATATTATGTTTTTCACAAAACCTCCCTAAGCTTTTGGTTGTTAAGAAATTATAAATGTTTATGGGATAATAAGCAAAGAGAATATAAACAGATGCTATGAATACCACTTGACCGGGATAATTGGCAGAAACATATCGGATGTTGTCTAATTATTTAAAATTGCATTAATAAAATGAATAGTATATTATTGAATTTAATAATATAGGAGTAGTCAGGTTATTGATGAAATTAAAAATCCCCGATAAGAAACACATTGTATTATTTATTACATCGATTGTTGTGCTAACGGTCGGAGCGTATCTCTTTAACTATTCATATAGTGATAAACCATATAGTGAAGATCTGCTTATTTGGGATGCCATCTGGTTGGATTTCTGGGCACTGTTATTTCTATTTTCCTTATTAGTTATATGGCATAATACATCAACATGGAAAGTCAGGGCTCCATTATTAATAGGTTTATTTAGTATCTATGGATTTATCGCTATGTGTCTTTTCCTGGATGGAACTCCTTTTGGATTAAATGCTATCTGGGGTGATCAAAAATTTAGGATAACAATGATATTGAAGTTTATGAATTGGTATGTTCCGGGAGATTTTTTCTATAAAGACCTATCTTCTTTTTATCCTCCGGTTTACTTCTATCTTCTTTCTATTATAGCTAGAGTGTTTTCTTTTGATGCTTACATGATGATTAAAGAGGGTTCTCTCTTAATATATTTTGCAGGACCAGTAATATTATACTATTTCTGGAGTAAATTAGTATCTAATTATCGAGCCTATTTTATTGTATTGGTAACCTTTTTATTCTGTTCAATAGGTAAAGCTATTCCTTTGGGAGCACCTCATGCCTTTATTGCCAATGCCTTATTCATTCCATGGTGGTTGTATTATATAGAACAGATTAAAAAACCTATCTCTGGTTTTATTCAGTATTTATTGGGTGGTTTAATTGGGGCTCTGATTTTTTTGACATATTACTACCCGTTTTTTATCGGTGGATTTTTAATCCTTTTGCGGTTCACCTTTTTCAGGAAGTGGATATATCTAAATAAATTGCACACTTTTCAATGGAAATCATCACTACTTGTTTTGTGTATTTCCGGGATGCTATCCTCACCTTTTTGGATACCGCTTTTGTATGACATGATTACTTTTGGTAATAATGCCGCTCAGCAGGAATGGCATCATATGGGGAGTACCGGCATTGCTTTTGAATTTCAGGAGTTTACAATATTCGGCTTTTTATATTTGGGTAGTATTATATTTTCACTACGACATTATTCAACAAAATTAAACCGGTCCCTTTTATTACTCATGGGTACAATTCCAATATTTTATCTTATAGGTACATTTTTTGGAGCGGTGGGACATCCTGTAAATCTTATTAAAGCTAATGAGTTCATGATAATCTTAAGCGGTCCTTTTATTGGTCTGGCAATTGCCTCATTATTGCGATTTTCAAATATTCGAAAAAAATTAAAACCAGCAATAATAGTTTTCCTGGTAATAATACTGGGAATATTCCTTAACGGATTTAATGGGTTGATTCATCATCCTATGATTAAGACAGCCAGAACTACTAATATCCCTGGCTGGAATTTTAATGAAAATGATCTATCAGAATTCAGAGGCAAAGTTTTCCTGTCTGATTATGAAGAGCTTACAGTCATTCATCCGATATATTGTTTTATAGCACATAATCAGCACTATGCACATCCTGCTTCAAGGCATATTCAAAGGTATTGTTTCTTAAAATCTTTGCAGAATGTCGATGACTCTTATATGTTCAATCTGGCTTTGAGATACAATATTTTTGATAAAGTTGATTACTTTATGCCTAGAAAAAAGGGGAATCAGTTCAAACTCACATTATCATTAAGTAATTATCCAAACAAGTACAGCACGCACACACTCATTTATAATTCAAAAATAATTTCTGACACATCATTATTCTCAAAGATACAAGGGGATAACCTCTATAAAGTTGTTGATAAAAAAATGTCACTCGTTGATTCAAGTATTTCTATAGGAAATGATAAAACTTTTGAACGATTGATGAGCTATAAATTAATCCGGAATTACCTGAACGATGAAGGACAGACACTATGGGATAATCGAATTGGAATTGATTGGAATAACTGGAATCCTCTCAAAGATAGGGAGGATAAGATATCAATCGATGGTAAAATAGATTTATTGGATGCGTATTCATTAATTGATGGCGACACTCTGCACATTTTGATGGCTTTTTATTTTGATTATAATTTCAATATTGATTATCGGATATTCTTACATGTTTATCCAGGTCATGGGGATTACAGTTTTGATAATTTTGATTTCGCACCTGAACCAGGAATCAATACTCTGAGGCGAGGGGATATAATCATCTATAAACGATCTGTTCCTTATCACACTGACTATGACAAACTTCATATTGGTTGCTTCAATAAGGATGGCAGATTAGGTGAAGGTCTCTGGATGTTAATCAAATAGAATTATAATATCAATCGTATTTATAGTAGAAAAAAACTTATCTAAATTTGGTTAATTAAATGGATGAAATAATTCAGGAAAAGATTCGTCAGGAAACATTTATAAAAGCATCCCCGGAAAAAGTCTATGATACCATTACGACCGGAGAGGGATGGAATGCATTCTTTACATCTGAAACCGAAATTGATGCAAGACCCGGAGGGAAGATCACTTTTCGGTGGAAAGATTGGGGACCGAATTTTTACACAACCTCTGCCGGTGGGCCGGTATTAAAAGCAGATCGACCGAATAAGTTTTCATTCAGGTGGGGGACAGAATGCCCTTCTGTAGTTTCATTTGAATTAACAAAAAGATATGGAGGGACGGTCGTTAAACTAACTGAAATGGGTTACCCCAATACTTCACAGGGAAGAGCCAGCATGCTTGATTGTGCCAGTGGCTGGGGAGAAGCTATTACCCTATTGAAATTTTATTTAGAACATGGAATAATCTATACTCCACCTGAAAAATAGTAATTAATATCAGAGTATCTAAAAGAAACCGATAGAAACTCAAATCAAAATCTATTGTAAAAAGTGCATTATCTTTGCATTTTATTTACCTGAAACTGT
>DAOWMZ010000184.1 GCA_030642845.1 Candidatus Zixiibacteriota bacterium | reverse complement strand
TAAGGGTACGGGCATCCCATCCGGCTTGAGTGGTATCTTCTACGATAATAGCTGATAGTTTTGGTTTGTCTTTTACTTTGCAGAAAACCACACCAAGATCAGCAGCATCACCGTGCATGATAAAAATCTTTTCACCATTGAGAACAAAATCATCATCAGTTACTTCCGCAACGGTACTTTGATTAGCAGCATCTGATCCCGCCTCCCGTTCTGTCAGAACAAATGCCGGAATAATTTCACCACTGGCACATTTGGGAACAAACTTATTCTTTTGTTCATCGGAACCGAAAATGATTATCGGATGAGTTGCAAGTTCACCTACCGCACACATCAAACCAATTGCGGCATCATGGTAACAGAGTTCTTCAACAAGAGTAATATATTCAAGATGTGATTTTCCCCGACCACCTAATTCTGGTGGCATGGCATAACCGATAAATCCGGCAGTAGCTATTTTTTTGTATAACTCTTTAGGAAATTTTCGTGGTTCGGGCATCTGGTCGAGTTCTTGTGAAACAGGATAAATTTCCTTTTCAGCAAACGCCTTGACTTCATCCCTGACAGCCTGTTGGCGATCATCAATATTTTTGTTCATTTCACCTCCACAAAGGCATAGCCTCATTTATTTTATTTAAACTAATTTATCTTTTTCATTTTTAGCTTTTACAGCTTTACGAATAAATTCAATGGCTTCTTCAGTAGGTGCGCCGGGAGTAAAAACTTTGGCAACACCTAATTTTTCAAGTTTTTCCTTGTCATCATCGGGAATGATTCCCCCTCCAAAAAGAATAATATCATCAGCTCCTTTTTCTTTCATCATATCCAGAATAGCCGGAAACAGAGTCATGTGGGCTCCGGAAAGAATGGAAACGCCTACGGCATCGACATCTTCCTGAATAGCAGCATTGACAATCATATCAGGTGTCTGGCGAAGTCCGGTATAGATAACTTCCATTCCGGCATCACGAAAAGCAGCTGCGATAACTTTAATACCTCGGTCATGCCCGTCCAGACCGGGCTTGGCTAATAACACTCTTATTTTTTGTTCAGTCATTTTCTCTCTCTATAATTAACAACATCTAATTATCTAATAAATGCCACTTTGTGGTTCAACATGGTTTCATGGCGGCGGCTGTCTCTACATACTCGCCCCACTCTTCACGAAGGACATCACACATCTCCCCTACTGATGCATACGCTTTTGAGCACTCATAGAGAGCCTCGAAAGTATTGCCATCATTTTTGGATACTTCACGAAGTTTTGCCAATGTTTCCTGAACCGCTCCATTGTCACGTTCAGCTTTAATTTTCTTTACGAAAGCAACCTGTTCTTTTTCTGTTTCTGGATCAATTTTTAGCACCGGGATATCAATCTCTTCATTTTCCATAACAAAATCATTAACACCGACGATGATTCGATCTTTCTTTTCCAATTCTAACTGATGCCTATAGGCGGCTCGGGCAATTTCCTGCTGGAAGAAGCCTTCCTCAATACACTGAAGAACACCGCCGCGACTTTCAATTTCCTCAAAATATTTTTCTGCTTCAGCTTCCATCTGATCGGTCAAAGCTTCGATATAATATGATCCCGCCAATGGATCAGGAGTATTTGTTACTCCTGTTTCATAGGCAATAATCTGCTGTGTTCTCAAGGCAATAGTTACAGCTTTTTCAGAAGGTAGTGCCAAAGTTTCATCCATCGAGTTGGTATGCAAAGACTGCGTTCCGCCTAATACTCCACTCATTGCCTGAAGAGCTACACGTATAATATTATTTTCCGGTTGCTGGGCAGTTAAAGAACATCCGGCTGTCTGGGTATGGAAACGGCAGAGCCATGACTTGGGATCTTTGGCTTTATATTTATAGCGCATTCTCTTGGCGACTATTCTACGGGCAGCTCGATATTTACAAATCTCTTCAAAGAAATCAGAGTGGGCATTAAAAAAATATGAAAGACGCGGTGCAAAATCATCAACATCCTGACCATCTTCGATAGCCGATTCAATATACTGGAATCCGTCTGCTAATGTAAATGCTAATTCCTGTACCGCCGTTGCACCTGCTTCACGGATATGATAACCGGATATTGAAATAGTATTCCACTGCGGGACATGCTTGGTGCAGTAATCCATCATATCGGTTATTAATCTTATTGATGGACGAGGAGGATAAATAAATTCTTTCTGAGCAATGTACTCTTTGAGAATATCATTCTGCAATGTCCCTCGCACTTTTTTAAATGGGATTCCCTGCTTCTCGGCTACGGCAAGATACATTGCTAATAAAATCGACGCCGGAGAGTTGATAGTCATTGATGTTGAAACTTTATCTAATTCTATTCCATCAAAAATTATTTCCATATCAGCCAGAGTATCAACTGCCACTCCGCATTTACCAACTTCGCCTAATGATCTGGAATGATCGCTGTCATAGCCCATCAATGTTGGAAGATCAAATGCAGTCGACAGACCGGTTCCACCCTGTTTCAGGATATAATGGAAACGCTTATTGGTTTGCCTTGGAGTTCCCATCCCTGCAAATTGGCGCATGGTCCACAAACGGGAGCGGTACATAGTATGATGCACCCCGCGGGTATAGGGGAATTCACCGGGGAAATTTATATTTTTCTCAAAGTGATCATCGGCATCAGCCCCTTTTATTGAATCGGGTGTATAGAGATCATCTATATCAACAGAAGAAACGGTAAAAAAGCGGGGCATCGATTTTTTATCTTTAAACTTCTCAGCCTTTTTACTCCAGGTGGCTTTATCCTCTTTTAGCTTATCCAGAAATTTCTTACTAAACATTTCACACTCCATATCATAGTTAACTGGCTAAGATAAGCAACCTTACACCGAAACGCAAGCCACTTGGAAGAGGTATTTTCCGTTAATTTGAAACCTTTTTTAATACTATTAATTGAGTGTAAAACCTGAAAAATTAAAAAATACAGAATTTGACTTAGTCTGCCTTTGAAAACTGATTATACAATTGATCCCCAACAGAATAGGGGTTGGTTTTCCCGTTGTAAATATCATTGATAATATTCTCAAGCTGGAGATTCCCCCTTAATGATTCAAGAAAATCCCTTTGAAAACGATATAGAAGAACATTCATAATTTGCTTTTGAATCTGCTTCCGTCGATGTATCTCAAACATTCCGTTTGTTTTAACAAAATCTACATAAGCAAGTATTTTCGCTATAAGTTTATCGATATTTTTAGCACTGACCGCTTCGGTGGGGATAACCGGGATTCTCCAGTCATCGTCATCTTTTTTCCTATGCTCCATTGTTTGTCGAAGCTCAGATATGATTCTCCCGGATCCGGGGCGATCCGCCTTGTTGACACAAAAGATATTGGCAATTTCCATGAGTCCCGCTTTCATGGTCTGCACCGCATCACCGGATTCAGGAACAATAGTAACAACAACAATATCGCAATTATCAATAATATCCAGTTCCACCTGCCCCACTCCAACTGTTTCAATCAGTGTAATATCAAACCCAAAGGCATCATAGATAACAGTAACGTTATTGGTTGCTGTAGTTAACCCGCCCGATGCTCCCCGGGTAGCCATTGATCTGAAATAGACATTATTATCACCGGAGAATTCATTAATTCTTACCCTGTCGCCAAGTAATGCTCCACCAGTAAACGGAGAAGTAGGATCAACAGCAATCACTCCTACTTTTTTATCAAGTTTGAGAAATTCGGTGATAAGACAATTTACTAGGGTGGATTTTCCGGCTCCGGGTGGTCCGGTAATACCAATACGGAGAGATTTCCCCACCGATTTATACAGCTTCGCTAACAGATCCCGATAACCATCAGAGCGATTCTCTACATAGGAAATAATACGAGATAATGCTCTGATTTCATTGTTATAAAACCTGTTCAGAATATCCATAACTCATCCGATTGGTCTTGTGGTAACTCTTTGTGGGCGGCACATGTCCTCATTGTGCCCCTATTTCATTTTAATAGCAGCAGATGTGGACATCTACCAGCCACGATGTTTACCGACAGATTCCGATTAAACTTGCAATGTACCTGCTGTCAGGCGGATGTCTTTAACTCTGATCTGTTTGCGCGTCACATTGTTATAGGTATTATATTCCACTACATAAACGATATCAACCATGCAGCCCCGGGATGAAATAATCCGAACCATGTCACCAAATCCAAACCCGATCACATCAAACTCGGCATCCCCTTTTCTGATCCGCATCTTCAAGTGATTATTGCCCACTACATAAGGCTGGGCAGAAACTTCACAGTTGCGTGTCAAAAAGACAGGCCGCATATTCTGGGGGCCAAACGGTGCAAATTGTTCCAGGGTATTCATAAAACCATCATCAATTTCGGTCAGTTCAATTTCAAGATCAATATGCAGTTTGGGAACGATATCTTCGTCAGATAAAATCCGGTTTGATACTTCCACAAATTTTTCTCTGAATTTTTTAACCTGTTCCGGTTTTATGGACAATCCGGCAGCATACTTATGACCGCCATAACGGATCAGCAAATGTTCGCATTCTTTTAATGCTTCACAGAGATGGAATCCGGGGATAGACCTGGCCGATCCTTTACCTACTCCATTGACAACAGAAATCATAACCGTTGGGAGATGATACCTCTCTACCAGACGACTGGCAACAATACCAATTACACCCTGGTGCCACTCATTCCCAGCCAGTACTATCGCCTTATCCGTTTCAATATCCACGACCTCTTCCATCTGAGCAAGAGCTTCATGAAGTGTTTTTTCATCAATCTCTTTACGTCGTCGATTTTCACTGTCCAGTTTACGGGCTATTTCTGATGCTACTCTTTCATCTTTTGTGGCCAGGAGCCTGATCGCTTCCCCGGCATCGCCTAAACGACCAAGAGCATTAATTCGGGGAGCCAAAATAAAAACAACCTGCCCGGTACTGATGTCTTTACCCATCAACCCGGAGACAAATGTAAGAGATTTTAATCCCGGTTTAGTAGTGCGGGCAATTTGCTTGATACCAAAATTTGTCAGAGTGCGGTTTTCTTTAACCAGCGGTACAATATCGGCAGCAGTACCAAGGGAAACAAGATCAAGATGTTCT
>DAOWMZ010000275.1 GCA_030642845.1 Candidatus Zixiibacteriota bacterium | reverse complement strand
CGACCTGGCCAATTGTGCAGCGAATACTGATTCAATAGAATTGGCTCTTCGCACACTGGATTCCGCCGAAGCAAGATTTGGTACCGGCCCTGAAATAAAACTTAATCGTGGAATCTTTTTGGCATCGATAAAAAAATATGAAGAAGCCGAAATAATTCTGAGAGATTTATTTAACAGCGATACTTTGGCCAATTCATTCCGACTGAGTTTGGCTCATGTTCTTTCCTCACAGGATGATCTCAAGAAGAAAAAAGAGGCTTATGACCACTATATATATTTAAATGCCAAATTACCCGGTAACTTTAATCTTGATTCATTAATCACTGTACTGAAAACCGAATTAAATCTCTAACAATGATTTTGTTACTTGCATATTTTGAGTAGGGAACGTAGATCTGCGTTCCCTATTTTTTTTTAAATAATACCTTTGCATCTATATTAGGGCTTGCTGAATAATTTGTTTTAGGTACACAACTTTTTTTGTACGCGTAGAGGGCGGCCTTGTGTCGCCCGTTTTAGATTTTGCCGGTGGAGATAAACCCCTCCGGCTACGCGATAAAAATGTTTTTATTTATTAAGCAACCCTTGAATATAAACAAAATTGTTAAAAAAAAACGGGCAGGATTATCGCTAATCCTGCCCAACGCAGGGCTGTCTCGGTAAGAGACAGAGGGGGGTCTTTATGAGTCTGTATATCTTCTAACAAAAAATAACATAAAAAGTTCATAATGCAAGAAAAAAAATTAAAAAATATATATCTTTTTGTCATTTTTATGTCATATAAAAACAAAAACCGATCCCCCAAAAAGAGAGATCGGTTGTACAGATTCCGAGATATGCGTCGGGATCTGCTGTTTCGCGGGGGATTTTTAGAAACCCTCTTCAGTATCGCTTATGTTTGCATCCAAATCATTGCAGTGCAATTTCCATCGCCCCTGGAAAAATCCATTTCTGATACCTTCCGCACTTCGGAATTTACCCTTTAGTACCCCAATTTCTACCCTGTCAGCAGAATAGATATTTGCTTTAAACCAACCAGGACCCTTACGGAAAGCATTCCCATTGGCATTGTCATTCGGGTGGTAACCATAAGTACCTTTAATAAATCCTTCAAATTCACCTGACATTGAAATCCACTTTCCAAACAAAACTCTCATACCATTTTCATTAACACCATAGTGCCCATTCAGGTAACCGGTAATAACACCACGATGATCCATCCACATCCCGCGGAAAATCTTGTTCCCTTCCACATCGACTCCCCAAACACCGGCAAGAAATCCCTTCGGACAGGGAATTCTGTTGAGCTTGAGAGCATGGAAAGCAACTGCACTGGAATCATCCAGGTAAACAATAGTATCCAACTTCATCAGTTCATCCATAGTAAATGTTCTGCTATATGGACCGGTCTCAAAAGTAACCGTTACCGGTACAGGTTCAGGATAAGTAGTATCAATTACTTCTACCCAGGCAGTATCACCCAGAGTATCCACTTCCGGAATCAAAAGAGTGTCAAATTCAGGTCTTACCGGCGGAATAAACAAATCAACAGAAATACCATCATTATGAACAGTCGTAATCGAGTGCCACTCAATAATCTCTCGAGCATAACGTTCAAGGATATAATCCTGCCCTAATTCAAAACGGATAACCTTGCGGATAATTTCAGCACCGCGTGATATGGTAAGAGAACCACTCCAATCAGTCGGATTGGTCACGGTTGAATCGTAACACATCTGCCCCCAGACAGCTCTGAAATGATAATATCCAACATCGGGGTCTTCGATCAACGAATCCACACCCGGAGACAGAAGCATCGTATCATCAAATTCTTCATCCTGATTGGCTTCCTGTACCAATTCTACATCGCCAAATCCTTCAGGCTCAATTTGGGCTGTATATCCGCCAAATTCATCTTCAAGATTCAGCTCTCCTGATAATGAGCCGGGCTCAACCGGACTTTCCGAGCACCCCGCAAACCAGATCAACAACATCATGGCTAATAGTGCCGTGAAAAGTTTTTTCGTCATTTTGAATCTCCTTTAAAGTTCATAGAATTTATCAGCTTATACAAATAATAGTAACAATCCCCATGCCATAGGCATAGCCTGTTTTATAAAGAATTGAATTTCATAGCCTTAGTTAAAACGAACAGCTTACAATATCGGTTTTAAATTGTACCGAATGGTACACTTGAACAGCAATGGCTTTAATTGGTACAGGTGGCATATGCTATTAGCCATACTTTGTAGGGGCACAGCATGCTGTGCCCCTACTTTTCTCGCGCTGTTAGGAATCCTTTCCTGACAGCATAAATAATACTAAACCGTCAGGAAGGGATTCCTGACGGTTCGTGAAATATTTTTATGATATTTTTCATAGGAATGCTTCGCCCCTACATCACAAATATATATATCCCTACAATATTTTCTTTATAAACCCATCATTTTCATCAAGCAATTTCAAAGCATCATCTTTGGTACATTGCCTTTTAAACATAATTATAGCGGTTTTAACCAATCCCTCAGCCGATTGAAGCAACTCTTCAGCTTCCGAATAGTCTACCTGTAATAAATCAATCAATATCCCCAGGGAACGGGCTTTCAGTTTCTCTGAGCGGGCCAGAAGATCAACCATAAGATTGCCATATGTTTTTCCTAAGAGCACCATAGCTGTAGTTGAAATCATGTTTAAAGCCATCTTTTGAGCAGTGCCAGACTTCATCCGTGTAGAACCGGTAATAACTTCCGGCCCGACTGGAAGTGGTATCACGACATCAATAGAATCAGGAATCATATCAGATTTATTGCAAATAATAAAAGCAGTTTTACATCCAATCTCATGAGCATAGTCCAGTCCTGCTCTGGTATAAGGGGTTCTCACCGAGGCGGCAATTCCAATTACAAAATCATTTTTATCTAAGTTTTTCGTTTGCAAATCGATAACCGCATCTTGCTGCTTGTCCTCTGCTCCTTCACTGGAAAGAACCAGCGACTCATATCCCCCGGAAATCAAACCAATAATCTGCTCCGGATCGGTTCCAAATGTGGGGGGACATTCGGCGGCATCAAGCACCCCCAACCTTCCTGATGTTCCAGCTCCAATATAAAAGACTCTACCCATATTGCGAAGAGTACCAGCATATATCTCTGCAGCTTCTGATATTTGCGGTAATGCCCCTTCAATAACCAGGGCTACCTTTTTATCTTCATTATTTATTTTCTTAACTATCTCAAGCGAAGAGAGCTCGTCAATATCAGTAGTTTCTGAATTTATTTGCTCAGTAGATAGTTTTAAGAGCTGACTTATAAGTTCCTGATGATCTTTCATAGTCAGATTTAAGAAGAATACTTGATTAACACAATAAAAAAAGTAGGAATAGTATTGTCTGTTATGTAGGAACAGACCACTGTGCCTGTCCAGACAAAGGACAACCACTGGGGGTTGTCCCTACACAAAAGTGGTTTATTTTGTGGATTGTAAACACTTTCTTGACAAATCAAAAAAAAACAGGTAGTAGCTGAGCCACTTCCTGTTAATTATAAATTATTTTTTAACCTTATTCAGCTATAACTTCAACCGAACCAGCTGGGCTGATTACTACAGCTCCAACAGATCCGGATAAATTTTGTTCATCAATATTATCTGCCAACTGCCCCGGTATCGGCACTGGCAGCAAAGTCGAAGTCATGATACTGTCAGGAACACCCCAGTAAGCATAAACGAAAATATCATAAGTTCCCGGGTTTGTATCTCCACCCGAAAGATTATTGACCGT
>DAOWMZ010000118.1 GCA_030642845.1 Candidatus Zixiibacteriota bacterium | reverse complement strand
CATTGTAGCGCCTCCCCTCCGAAATAGTTTCGGAGGTTCAATCTATGTGAAAATGTTGTGGATTAAAGATTTGATCAGAGATTCCTAATAATCAGGGAATACTCTTCTCAGCAGGCAACACATTGTCCAAACGAGTGAGTAAAGTCTCAAACTGGTCATCAATACTGACCTTAAATTTCTTAATCTCTTCTTGTTTATCCATAAGCTCGGATGCAATAGACATAACTGAAAGAATAGCCACTTTATCACGAGCCTTAATACGACTATTTTCAGCAATTTCTTTCATTCTGGAATCTACAAAGTCTGCTATTTTGGATACTTGAGAAGGATCTTCAACCCCAGCCAGGGGATAATCCTCACCATATATGTTTACGACAATTTTGTTTTCTACCATTTCGTCTACCATTGATATTATCAGTGGTTACCGATTCAAATCTCTTATCCTACTATCTATCAACAATTTATACCAAATAAGATATGGTTTGTCAAGTAAAAACTATTGGCCGATCTGCTCCAATTCGTCAAGCCTCTCTAACACACCTGCTAGTTTGGTTTTGACTGCCTGAGATTGATCGGCACTCATTAGATTTATTTTCTTAGTTTCATTTTTGAGGCTGTTTAATTCGGATTTTATTTGTGAGTTTTCTGCTTTAAGGGCACTGTTTTCACGCATAAGTTCCTCAATATAATCAACCGCTTTATTCATCTTATCTATCAGCTTAACTACTTTATCGTCAGACATCTATTTATCCCTTATCTCTGCATTATATTTTTCTTTTAAAGAGCGTATAACTTTTCCCTGTCGCTCATCAACTTCTTCACCCGAAAGACTTCTTTCAGGGTGACGGTAAGAAATTGATATGGCAATCGACTTTTTCCCCTTTTCGATTTGCTTTCCGGTATAGAGATCAAATATCTCAACTTTTTCAGCTAAATCACCAGCAGCTTTTTTAACACCTGCTAATAAATCACCTGCCGGAACACTAACATCGACAACTATAGCCAAATCGCGTGGAGCTGCCGGGAATTGAGGAAGCGGCTTGAAATCTCCAACTCGATTACTATTTTCAATTAGTAATTTAATGGAAAACTCAGCCAAAAACAAGGGTTGTTTGATATCAGAGGCTTTTGCCAAAGATGCTTTAACCTGACCAATGCAGCCAATAACTGTTCCATTAAATTTTATTTCATATGAAAGTTTGTCCTCAAAATAATCTATTTTCCCGGGACAGTATTCAAATTCAGACAAATGGAAATGTTTTGATAATGAGTTTATAGCTCCGGTCAGATCATAAAAATCAAAAGCCCTTGGCTTCTCTCTCCAATTAATATGGCTATTACCAGTAACCACAAGAATAATCCGGTTATCTTCGATCCATTCACCATTCTTGTCAGGTGGAAAATAAACTTTGCCCAACTCAAACAGCATTAGGTCCATGTTGCGGTGCGACATATTATGGTTGATAACCGGCAAAGCACTCATCACAAGATTATTGCGCATCACATTGAGATCCGAAGATGATGGATTTACTATTTTCACAAACTGAGATCCTGGATTTACCTTTTCAGCAAGTTTACTGTCCACTAAACCATGACAGACCATCTCATCAAAACCTGCCGACGTAAGAACAATTCGTGATTCCTCGGCAAACTTATCATCATCAAACAAGGGAGTGAAAAGGGAACCAATATTTGTAATTGCATCCGGGATATTTCCCCATCCTTCCATTCGGGCAACTTCTTCTATCAGATCAATTTCACGCTCAAGATCAGGTCGGAAAGTGGGTACCGTTACGCTTAAGTTATCCCCTTTATCTTCAACAGCCAATTCCAAATCAGATAATATCTGAATAATTCTTTTCTTAGAAAGTTCTTTACCAATCAGGGCATGACAGCGGCTAAAGCGTAATTTTATTTTTTTGGGCTCAATTTTATTAGGGTAGCAATCAACAATCCCTTTGAGAACTTTTCCACCGCTTAGTTCAGCTATCAATGCTGCCGCTCGGTTCAGGGCATAAATGAGACCGTCATTGGGGTCAGCCCCTTTTTCAAAACGGGTAGAAGATTCAGTTACAAAACCAAGATGCTTACGGCTTTTACGAATAATAGAAGGATCAAAATAAGCTGCTTCAAGCAGAATATTATTGGTATCATTTTCAACTTCTGAGTTCAAACCACCCATTACCCCACCGGCAGCGACTCCTTTTTTACCGTTTGTGATCAAAAGAACATCGGGGTTGCAGGTATGCTCATTACCGTCAAGAGTAGAGAATTTTTCTTTATCTTTTGCTCTTCGAACAACAACCTCTTTGGAGCCAAAACGGTCATAGTCAAAAGCATGAAGAGGATGACCAGATTCTAAAAGAACATAATTTGTAATATCAACTATGTTATTGATTGGTCTAATCCCACATACAATCAATTTCTTTTTCACCCACCAGGGAGAAGGTTCGATTTTTACATTTTTAATAATCCTTGCTGCATATCGTGGACAGGCATCGGGATCGTCTATTTTCACACTTATATAATCTGATGCATTTTCGGGAGATTCTGTTAATTTAATCTCAGGTTTCTTTACTTTAACCGATGCCAGAGCAGCAGCGTCACGAGCGAGTCCGATTGCGGACATAGAATCCGGACGGTTGGGGGTTAATTCAAAAGTTAACTGAGTATCTTTGAAATCCAGATACTCTGCCAGAAGCTGTCCAACAGGAGCATCTTGAGGCAGAACAATAATACCTGAGTGGTCATCGGAGATTCCAAGTTCTCTCTCAGAACAGATCATCCCGCAAGATTCGATTCCACGAATCTTTACCTTCTTTATTTTAAGATCACCAACAAGGTTGGCCCCTAATTGTGCAACAGCAACTTTTTGTCCTTTAGCTGCATTGGGAGCACCACAGATCAAATCCATTGTTTCCGAACCTATATTGACAGTAGCTAATCTGATTTTATCAGCCCCTTCAATAGGTTTCAGATCAAGGACTTCACCAACCACCACTTTATCCATATAGCGGTCGGTAGCTTCGGAGTCTTCCACAGCAGTACCACAATTAGTGAGCCGATTTGAAAGCTCTTCAACGGACCAGTCTAATCCGGTTAATTCAATTAACCAATTATAAGAAATCTTCATAGTTATATAAATTGTCTCAGGAATCGAATATCGTTATTAAAAAATAGTCTAATATCATTTATTTTATATTTTAGCATAGCAATTCGTTCCACACCCAGACCAAAAGCATATCCGGTATATTTTTCACTGTCAATCCCGGCATTATCCAGAACATTGGGGTCGATCATTCCGCATCCAAGAATCTCAAGCCATCCTGTATATTTGCACAGTTGGCACCCTTTCCCTTTGCAGAGAATACAGGAGACATCAACTTCAGCCGATGGTTCCGTGAAGGGGAAAAATGAAGGACGGAAATTTAGTTTTACATCTTCACCAAAGAAAGCTTTACAAAATGCAACAATTGCACCTTTAAGGTCAGCAATAGAAACCCCTTCATCGACAAGAAAGCCATCAACCTGATGAAACGCAACATGAGCTCTGGTGGAAATTGCTTCATTACGGAAAGTCTTGCCCGGAGTAATAATTTTAATCGGGGGTTTATGTGTTTCTAAAAAGCGAGCCTGTACCGGAGTTGTATGAGTTCGCAATACTCTGTCGTTCTCAACAAAAAGAGTATCCTGCATATCACGGGCAGGATGATCGGGTGGAAAATTCAGTGCTTCGAAATTGTAATAATCGGTCTCGACATCAGGGCCTTTGGCTATTTCAAATCCCATGCCGTAGAAAGTACGACAAATATCATTCATCACCTGGTTAAGGATATGAATGGTTCCGATTGGTTGAGCAGTTCCGGGAAGTGTAGGATCAAAGTCTGATGCGGTTTTACATGTTGAGAGTTTATTCTGAGCTGATTTAATATTTTCTTCGATATTAGTACGAACAGCATTAGCCGAAGCACCGATAAGCTTACGTTCATCAACAGGCAATTTCCCCAGAGTTTTAAGAACAGCAGTTATGCTTCCTTTCTTCCCTAAGAATTGAACCCGAACCTCATTAAACGCATCAAGCGAACCAGAATTACTGATTCGCTCTAAAGCTTCGGATTCCAGATTTTTTAGATCATCCAGTACCGACATATATTAACCTTGAGGTCTCTATTTGCCGGTAGCCATTTTGGCCAATGATGTAAAAGTTGCCATATCACGAGCAGCAATATCGGCTAACATTTTACGATCCAGATTAACTCCCGCCTTTTTCAGACCGGAAATAAATGTTGAATAATTGGTATCACACATTTTGGCAGCGGCTGAAATACGGGTAATCCAGAGGCGACGAAATTCTCTTTTTTTATTACGACGGTCGCGATAGGCATATTTCAGGCCTTTGTTAACCGTCTCAAGAGCTGTGCGGTACAGCTTGCTTCGGCCGCCAAAATTGCCTTTAGCCCGGTTCAGGACTTTTTTATGGCGTCTGTGGGACGCTACATTATTTTTTGCACGAGGCATTATCTAATCTCCTATACTATACTATCAAACCCAATTAGGCATTGGGGATCATTCTGCATACTCGTTTGTGGTCAGCTTTTGAAATTAAAGTGGCTTTACGTAATTGACGATTGCGTTTTGGTGACATTTTGGTCAGGATATGAGTCTTGAACGCTTTATGTCTTTTAATTTTACCGGTCGCTGTCTTTCTAAATCGTTTGGCAGCACCCCTGAGAGTCTTCATCTTCGGCATTATTTACCTTCTTGTCATTAAATCAAACAGACTAATCAGTCTCGGTTTTTACAACCGGTTGATCTTCTTTTTTATCATTAGTGATATTATTACTTTTATTTTGATCCGACTTTTTTGTGTCAGAATCCTGTTTCTTCTTCTTATGTATATCAGGTTTAGGAGAAATCACCATAGTCATTCGCCGGCCATCAAGTTTCGGTGCAACTTCAACATTGGCAATATCTTTCAGTACATCTAAAACACGGTCAAGTACTTTGCGGCCATACTCAGTATGAGCCATCTCACGTCCGCGAAACATAACAAAGATTTTTACCTTGCTTCCCGATTCAATAAAATTTCTAACATGCTTTGTTTTAAAATTAAAGTCATGTTCATCAATTTTAGGCCTGAAACGCATTTCTTTCAGTTGGAAAGAGTGTTGCTTCTTTTTCGCCAGCTTTTCCTTTTTTTGCAGTTCGTATTTAAACTTACCGTAATCAAGGATCCGACATACGGGAGGTCGGCTTGTCGGCGATACTTCAACCAAGTCCAGTCCTAAATCCTGCGCTCGTTGAAGAGCGTCAGCAGTAGGAATAATTCCAATCTGCTCTCCTTCGGGACCAATCAAGCGAACCGACGTAACCCGAATTCTCTGATTTATACGAAGCTCCTGTTTACTTATGAATTCCTCCTATGTAAAAAAAATCGTTCAATCAATTCCCTTGCTTTCAATTTCTTTTTTCAGTTGCTCGATAAGCTGATCAACATTCATCGAACCCATATCCCCTTCGCCATGTTTGCGAAGCGAAATGGAACCTGATTCTACTTCTTTAGCACCAACAATACACATATACGGTACTTTCTGAAGTTCCGCATCACGAATTTTGGCACCGACTTTTTCAGAACGACTATCCAATTCTACCCGAATATTTTGTTCTTTTAAAGTCTTAAAAACTTTTTCACCGTACTCATTAATACTATCGGTAATAGGTAATATTTTCACCTGTACCGGAGCGAGCCATAGCGGGAAATTACCAGCGTAGTGCTCAATGAGCACACCGAAAAACCGTTCAATTGACCCCAACAGAGCACGATGTATCATATACGGTCGTTTTTGTTTACCGTCATTATCAATATAAGTAAGATCGAACCGTTCCGGCAAGGAAAAATCGAACTGAATTGTAGAACATTGCCAGCTTCGATTCAAAGCATCTTTAATTTTAATATCTATCTTGGGTCCGTAAAAAGCACCGCCGCCTTCATCAATCTGATATTCCAAACCGGCTTTTTCAAGAGAAGTCTTAAGGCTTGTCTCAGCTCTTTTCCAGTCAATATCCTCTCCTATTGCTTTTTCAGGCGGCTTAGTTGAGAGATAAATATCATATTTGGAAAAACCGAATGACTTAAGGATATGCAAACAGAAGTTTAATACCCAAATGACTTCATCCAACATATTTTCCTGGGTGACAAAATGGTGAGCATCATCCTGGGTAAATCCACGGACTCTCATCAGGCCATGCAAAACACCACTAGCTTCAAAACGATATACAGTCCCAAGTTCGGCCCAGCGTATGGGCAGATCACGATATGACCACAGCCTGGCCTTGTATAT
>DAOWMZ010000148.1 GCA_030642845.1 Candidatus Zixiibacteriota bacterium | reverse complement strand
GATTATTTGTTGATTTAAAAATAAACCGATACCTTATTCTATGATTATGATATTAAAATATTACATTATGACTTTATTGTTATTCTCGGTGAGCGTATCACATGCTCAGAAGGCCGACTCTGTCAGTCCTGAGCAATTTGGTTTAGATCATTTATATGAATATCTAAACCTGGCTCCATCGGATATAAGTTTCCGAAATGATTATACCGACTTGGATTCTTTCCGGTTAGAGATAGTTGCCAATCTTATGAGTAGTCCCTTTGAAATGATTGAATATACACAGGCGATTAAATCTGCCTATGTCTTCCGGCAACCCGAAGTTATCGCTAGTATCTTATATCAGGACCTGAAAGATGAGGGACAGACCAAAAGAAAAGGGGCTTACAAACCAAGTATTGATGAATTACAACAACATCATAATTTGTATTATACCGATTTTGATCTTAACCAATTGCTAACTAAAGCCTCTTTATATATTGAGACAATATTTCCAAATTCTGCTGATACAATGCTTTACTATATGTTACAATCCCAGCGCAAATTTTTGATAAATGAATTTAAGGAGTTGGTTGTAATTCATGAGGACGAAGAATTTCTATCTGTTGAAGCAAGCGATTCTCTTGAAAAAATAGAAGAGGGATATACCGAAGAATTCGTTGCCTTTGGTGATTGGATCGATGAAGATCCAATCGTGAAAGCGGGTATTGAATGCCTCCAGCAAATTATGCTCGATGTAAGACAATTGAAAAAAGCTGTTGATAACGGAAAATCTGTTGAGCAGATTTTAAAAGGAACCGGCTTTATGCCTGATCAAGCCACTGCCGAGCAGTATTTGGGAATGCAGCCCGGATGGAAAATTGGAGGAACAGGCAACGACTACTACGAAGGGGAATATCTTTTTATTCTCGATTTTGGAGGGGACGATGTTTATAACCTCGAATATAATCCGGAAAAGCCTCATGGTGTAATAATTATTGATCTAAGTGGAGATGACATCTATCGGGCTAAAAGTGATTTCGCTCTTGGTTCGGGATGTCTGTCTGTAGGAATACTTCTCGATTTTGAAGGTAATGACAGATATGACGCAAAATCATTTGGATTAGGATCAGGATATTTTGGTTTCGGTATATTATATGATGCTCTTGGGGATGACCGCTATGACGGCGATACTCATGTTCAGGGAGCAGGAACTTTTGGAATGGGCTTGTTGATTGATGAGGATGGCCGTGATATTTATAACGCCGCTCTATATTCCCAGGGATTTGGTTTTGTCGAAGGATTAGGTGCTATCTATGATATCAAAGGTTCCGACAGTTATTATGCCGGGGGAAAATATAAAGATGTCCTTCGCTACGATGAGCATTATCTCTCATTATCTCAGGGGTTCGGCTATGGCCTCAGACCGTATGCTTCCGGAGGTATCGGGGCTATTGTAGATATCAGTGGAAATGACAGCTATTACTCCGATATCTTTGCTCAGGGGACAAGTTACTGGTGGTCATTGGGAATTATATATGATTCTTCAGGTAATGATAATTATCAATCTTACCAATATGCCCAGGGGACAGCTACCCATATGTCATTGGGAATTCTGATCGATGATTACGGACACGATGTCTATTTCGGCAAAGGGCTAATGCAGGGTTGCGGCCATGATTACTCCTGCGGTCTTCTTCTGGATCGTCACGGTGATGATACTTACACCGCTTTTGATCTCTCTCAGGCAGCGGGATCAGCTAATGGAATCGGAGCTCTTATTGATAACGAAGGGGATGATCATTATTTTGTTAAGACCAAATCCAATACTCACGGCTACGGCAACCCCAGGCGATCATATGGTTCAATTGGCTTGTTTATAGATTTGGGTGGAGTTGATCAATATACCGGATATGGTGATAATAATCATTACTGGAAAACTCCTTCAAAATGGGGTGGTGGTATGGATATTGAACTTTATCCTCCCGACAGTTCCGAAACCGGAGATGAGCAATAATGAAAAATTCTCACAAATTATTTATTATTCTGTTTATAATTTCTATTCTATTCATTGGTGAAGCTGTTGCCCAAACTGGCTTGGAAAATAAAATAGACTCGCTATTTGTGATTGCCTCATCCGGTGAACTACGTTATCGTGACTTAACAGAACCGGCGATGGATTCTATTGCTGCTCTCGGTGCTCCGGCGGTTCCCTGGCTGGTTGATAAATTCAGCACCAAATCGGCTCGGAAGAGATGGACTGTCATCTGGATTTTGCAGAGGATCGGAAGTGAGGCGGTTCCTTATTTAGTAACATCGCTGAGACGATCCGAAAGTTTAATTGTCAGCCGGGTATGCTGGGCACTTGGAGATATTAAGGATACCTCATCGGTTTATCCGTTGATTAATGTTTGTAATCACAGGGACTGGAAAGTACGTGATCAGGCAGTTGGTGCTTTGGGAAAAATTGGAGATACAAGAGCAAACGAAGTAATTATGCAATCTTTAACAGATACATTAGGACAGGTTCGAAAAGCGGCCGTTGTATCCTGCGGACAATTGGCAATCAATGAAGCTATCCCTGATCTCATAAATTGTTTTAATGATGATTTTTATGGTGCTCGTTTGGAAGCGGTCAACTCTCTTCTCAAATTAGACACGCAAAACGTGATTACTGTTGTCGCTGATTCTATTAATTCGCAAAGGGAGATGGTTGGCAATCTCTGTTGTACAGTAATGGGTGAAATCGGTAGTGATGATGCTATTGAGATTTTATCTTATCAGGCTTTAAACTCACCCATTGCCAGCAGAAGGGCTCATGCCGCAGTTGCTATTATAAAGGCTGACCCGAATGATCATTGCAGCCTGCATGATAAAATTATTGAAAATGAAAGCGACCGTTTTACTCTCCTGAAAATTCAGTCTGCGCTAAAAACCATAAAAAAAAGCAATGAGTAAAATTCAAGACAAACTTGCCCGGGTAAAAAACTTAATAGCTAAAAAAGATACTTCTGTAAAATCATTACTGCCTCAAAGATATAAAAAAATGGCAAATTGCCTCGGTGGTGAAATTGTAAAAAATTTTGCAGGAAGCTATTGTCTGGTCAAAACACTCTATGATTTTTCTTATATTCATGGAGATACAAAATTAAGCGACATATCAAAAGATAAAGAATATCCCTTATCTGCCTTCTCATCGAAAAATGAATCAGATTATATAAACAGCCTAAGGCTGAGGTTCTTTGATACGGAGACGACCGGGTTGGGCGGGGCAGGGACAGTTCCCTTTTTGAATGGAGTCGGGTCATTTAATAAAAAAGGTTTTGAAATTCGCCAGTATATAATTCCGGACTACTCTGATGAAACCGCCATGCTTGAAGATCTTTCCATTGAATTTAATGAGTCCACATCAATTGTTTCTTACAACGGTGCTGCTTTTGATTTGCCGATTTTACGCGATAGATTAATTCTTAACCGGGTTGCAAAAGAAATCAAATATAATAAACATATAGATTTGCTCCATTCGGTCAGACGGCTCTATAAAAGACGTTTGGGCGACTGTTCACTGACCAATGTAGAGCGAGAAATATTTTCATTTTATCGTGAGGATGATATCCCGGGCTATCTCGTCCCGTCGGTTTATTTTGACTGGCTCAACGAGGAAAACCTAAAAGATATGGAGGCGGTTATGGAGCACAATCGTCTCGATATTTTAACTCTGGTATTTCTTGTGGGGCGATTTTCATATGTCTTTCAGAATAACGGAGAAAATCTGGACTCTATTGATGATTTGCATTCTCTTTCAAAGATTCATATTCGGCGAAAAGATCAAAGCCGATCTTTAAATATCAATAAACGAATTTCTGAAATCAGCCGGGATAATCTAGCGGATGATATTCTTCTATTTAATGCCCGGATTTACAAAAAGACAGGAGAAATTGATAAGGCTATACCTATCTGGAAGAAGCTGAAATCATCAAATTCCAAACATGGGATGCAGGCTAATATTGAATTAGCAATATTCCTTGAGCATAAAAAAAAGGACTATCCTGAAGCCTTAAAATGTGCTCAAAAAGCATACAAATATCATGGTTTGACTAACTGTCAAAAGGGTATGCTCGACAAAAGAATAGTGCGACTGTTAAAGAAAATATCAAAGTAAATCTTCTCATTAATCCGTTAAGAAAAATCTTCAATTCAGCCGATATTAGTAAAAAAGGAGATTTTTTATAAAAGCATTTCATGAAAATCTGTTTAAGGAACACAAGGAATTAGCCTCTCTTCCGCAAACTCTGTCTGAGGTTTTACGAGTAAGCAGAGATCCTAATTTTTCGGTGGATGAACTGGCTGATATTCTTATACATGATCCTGCTCTGACCGCCAAAGTTTTGCGGATGGCCAACAGTCCTTATTTTGGTATGCCCAATAAGGTCGGTTCCATGAGCCAGGCAGTCATAACCCTCGGCTCCAAAGTTATTACAGCTTTAGCCCTATCATCTTCGGTATATGATTTAACAGGTAAATGGGGGTCTTCGATTAATCATGTCAGGTTTTGGCGTCACTCTCTTAGTGTAGCGGTTGCCGCTCGAAAAATCGCTGAAACAGTAAAAATCGGGTATCCTGAAGAAGCATTTATTAGCGGACTGCTTCATGATATTGGAGTACTTATTCTGGAAAGTTCGTTCCCTGATAAGTATAATCATATTTGGAAAGAGGTTTCTTCCGGTGAAAAGCTTGAAATTCTTGAAGAGAATATTTGGGGGACAAATCATGCCCGGGTCGGTCAGTTCCTTATGCAGCAATGGAACCTGCCGGAAATAATTTCATCAGCAATTGGCAGCCACCATTGTAGTAGTATGTCAACAAGTGAAAACAAGCAAGGCTTGTGCGAAATTGTTGCGTTAGCTAATATGATGGTTCCTTTCACATTGATTCCGATTAAATCCAATCTGCCTGATAACACTGAATATACTGACTCATTGTGCCAACGCCTTAAATTGAAAGAAGAGGATTATTGCCAGATAAAAGAAAATCTTCCAGATTTGACTATTAAAGAAGCGGAATTCCTTGAGATAAATATTGGTTCACCTGTTGATCTGCTTATTGAAGCCAATTATTTGTTATACTCTCAATTTCTTACGGTTGAAAAACTATCACGCAAGAATCGATTGTTAAAAGAAGTAATCGCCAAATCCGAACTTGAAAAAGCAGCTCTGAAAACATTAAAAGCGGTTACCGGTACTTTTAATCATTATGTCAATAATGCTATAGGAACAATTATCGGACGAACTCAATTGGTAAAAGTTGATATTGAAAACGGACAACTAATTGATAAGGAAAACCGAGCAGGTGAATCATTGGATGTAATTATTAAAGCAGTAGCTACTATCAGAACGGTTATGGAAGAATTGACCAAGTTAGTCCGTTTTGAAACTAAAGTTTATTTTGATGATGCTGTTATTATCGACATAGAAAATAAAATAAAAGAACAGGTTGAAAAACTGGAAAAATTATTGGTTTTGCAGAGGAAGATAATGGTTCTTGGTTTGTTTGGTTTTTTAGGAAGTTGTTTGGATTTTGAGAAAAAAGAAAAAGAAGGGAAAGAAAAAAATAAGAAATTTGTGGTAAAATTAGTTAAAGGGGGTCACCGGATCCGGGGCATTGACATAAATCACTACATTCTCCTGGACAGTCAGTGTCATCGCTTCCATCACATTCTTCTGCTAATT
>DAOWMZ010000057.1 GCA_030642845.1 Candidatus Zixiibacteriota bacterium | reverse complement strand
GATCGCATCCGGGAGATTGGGTATTTGTAAGGTTTCTGGCATCATCCCAGTCGGTCCCCCCGTTTCCGGAGACTACCATATATATTTCACCGTTGGAAGCTCCATCAGGATATCCAGGATTACTTGCACTGGCACAGTCGTCATCGTTGAACTGTGTAAATATTATATAGAACTTACCGTTACATTGTGATATGCTCATTTTAGCTGTATTGAGATTCCATTCACCGCCATTACAATTCACTGGTTCCCAATCAGCAGCATGAGCCAGAGTTATATTTCCAGTTGCTTCGGTCCAATGGAAAATTCGGCTGCGGCGATTGCCATTTTGATCACCAGTTACAGGCCAATATTTACCGTTCCAGACAATATGAAGGAAATCCGAATTATCAATCAAACATGATAAATCAGTGTAGGGAAGATAAGTATCAACTATGTCAATTTCATATCTTTTATTTGTAAGATTAATCCGTGATTGCCAGGTATTTCCATTATCATATGAGAGTTGATAATAAATATCATTTACTTCCTGCATATATGTATGGCATTCATAACCGGAAGCAGTATCATCATCACCGGTACAAGGAATATTTGCAATCCAGCAGAGAGCAACCTTGCCGGCATCATTGACAGTCAGATCATGTGCAAAAGTATATGAGGTATCTACAATTTTTGGAGGATTATCCCATGTTGCTGATGGATCAGCATCAGATCCACGACGAGCAAAATAATAAATTGGTGTAGCACCCGTACCCGTTTGTGTGGCAGCTATTACATGAAGAACTGTATCAGTTGCGGTTTCGACATATCTAAATCGGGGCCAGATGACTTCCTGACCAGTGACTGGAGTTCCACCGGTATATTCCTGTATTGATCTGGGGACATAATCATTGTAAGGGAAAAAACCAAATGCCGGCGCAAATTCCCAATAAAATTGTGGATCTGCATACAAATCATCGTCATTATTATGCCCACCAACAATTGCGCGTCCATTGTTAGTTACATCAATACTGACAAAACCTGCCCATTCTCCACTAGGTTGTATGACTATTCCCCCTAGAGTAATGAAATCTTCTTCAGCAAATTTATATCCATTGTAACCATAACTCCTGTCAGTTGCTGTCTGGCTAAATAATTTCATCCATGAAAAATAAACAAAATTTTCCATTTCAATGGGATCATAGGCATGTGCAATCATTCTTCCCATCGAACCATTTCGTTGATACTCATACCAGGTAGTTCCGACAAAAAGGCCGATTCCTGAAGTGGCTCTGACTGAACCAAGAGAGCTCTTGCTATCAGAAGAAGTTGTTGGTAAAGATTCATTACCAAATGCGGGAAATGCATAGTGCATTGTTGTTGCAACCTGTTGATCAATTATACGATGTTCATTTGTTTCACTTGCATTTGCAGTAATGCCTAAATAAACTAAACATAGTACCACTAATAAAAAAATTTGCCTGCGTTTCATAATTACTCCTCTGCGTATCAATTCTGAATATGACCTACTTTACAATATAATAAATTGCATATTTATTGCAATACATTTTTATAAACTATAAAGGTAAATAAAAAGATCTGTTCTCTTGAAATAGGCAGTTCGCCTTTTGCTGCAAGGTGTTATCTTTAATTAAATTGTTAAATTTTCGTGAGTAATAAATAATACAGACAATGCCTGTCAGGTGCACAGGGCACCTGACCTACTCAAATAAATCGATGACGAATAAAACTACAATCCTCGCATAGAGAGGGCGATGCGTTTGCGGTCGATGTCAACCGACATAACTTTGACTTTTACTTTCTGTCCCGGCTTAACGATGTCAGTTGGATTTTTCACAAACTTATCGGCAAGTTCACTGATGTGAACCAGACCATCCTGATGAACGCCAATATCAACAAAGGCTCCAAAATTTGTAACGTTGGTTACTATCCCCGGAAGGATCATATCAACTTCGAGATCATTCATGGTGTTGACATCGGGAGAATATGAAAAGACTTCAAACCGTGCTCTCGGATCTCGTCCCGGCTTGGATAGCTCTTCCTTGATATCGAGAAGAGTAGGGATGCCTACTTTGTCAGTTACATACGATTCGAGTTTTATCTTCTGTTGTAATGTATCATCATTCATCAATTCAGTAATGGTGCAGTTAAGATCCTTGGCAATAGTATTAACAACATTATAACTTTCCGGATGTACTGCGCTTCTGTCGAGAGGATTTTCTGCATCCTGTATCCGTAAAAATCCAGCTGCCTGTTCAAATGCCTTTGGTCCAAGACGAGGGACTTTTCTTAATTCTTTTCTCGATTTAAATGGTCCCTTATCATCTCTTAATGCAACAATGTTACCTGCTAACTGAGGGCCCAGCCCTGAGACATAAGTAAGTAATTGCTTGCTTGCTGTATTGACTTCCACTCCGACTGCATTGACACAACTGCCAACAACATCATCAAGACGGTCTTTCAATGACGACTGATCGACATCATGTTGATACTGCCCAACCCCGATTGATTTGGGATCAATCTTTACCAACTCTGCCAAAGGATCAATCAAGCGCCGTCCGATAGATACCGCACCGCGTACAGTAACATCATGATCAGGGAATTCTTCTCTTGCAATTTCAGAAGCAGAATAAATCGATGCACCCGATTCGTTGACCATCTCTATTATAATATGATCAGGGAGATTCAGTTCTTTTATGAATGCTTCGGTCTCTCTTCCGGCGGTTCCGTTACCGATAGCAATAACTTGTGTTTTGAATTTATTTACTAGTGCTTTAATCTCTTTACGGGCATCCTCTTTTTCATTATCAGATTTAGTAGGATAAATAACTGAGTTATGTAAAAGTTTCCCCTGGGGATCAAGACAGACAACTTTACATCCGGTGCGGAAACCGGGATCAATTGCCAGAATTCTTTTACGCCCAAGGGGGGGAGACATTAATAGCTCGCGAATATTTTCAGCAAAGACTCTGATAGCTTCTTCGTCCGCAATTTTCTTCATCTCGGCTCTGATTTCATTTTCCATTGCCGATGACAACAAACGTTTGTAGCAATCCTCTATTGCATTTTTGACTTGCATTGAAGCATCATTGTCGGAGATAAGAAATATATTCTCAATAATATAAATAGCATTCTCTTTTGGTGGAGCAATTTTCAAACGTAAGACTTTTTCTGATTCTCCTCGGATCATTGCCAACACTCTATGCGATGGAGCTGGCATGGCCTGTTCGCTCCAATCGAAATAATCGGTAAATTTAACTCCGGCTTCTTCCTGCCCATTTATTACTGTTGAGGTGATAGTCCCTTCATTGGCAAAAAGCTCTCTGATTTTAGCCCGGACTCCGGCATCCTCATTGATCCACTCGGCAATAATATCTCGTGCACCAGCCAAAGCATCTTCGGTAGTGTTAACCTCTTTTTCTTGGTTTATAAATGCTTCTGCTTCTTTTTCTACATCAATATTATTTTGTTCAAATATTATTTCCGCAAGAGGCTCCAGCCCCTTTTCACGGGCAATAGTTGCACGGGTTCGTTTTTTCGGTTTGAAGGGAAGATAGATATCTTCAAGAAGAGCCATGTTGGGAGCATTAAGAATTTTATCTTTGAGTTCATCGGTAAGAAGATCCCGCTCTTCCAAAGATTTTAAAATCGCTTCTCTTCTTTTATCTAATTCTCTTAACTGTTTAATACGGTCGCGAATATTTGTAATAGCGACTTCATCAAGGCTTCCGGTCGCTTCTTTGCGATAGCGGGCGATGAAGGGAATAGTTGCATCATCATCAAGAAGAGCAACGGCAGCATTAACCTGATTTGTTTGAATTTTCAGTTCAGTCGATATTGTATTAATGTGGACGCTATTCATTATCACCTCTTATAAATTTTCAGTACAACTAGCACGACTATAAGATACTAAATTTTAGAAAAAATCAATGCATTAAAAATGCTTTTATTTTTTAGTTAGATCCAACTCGCGTAGCGGCGGGGCTTGTCTCCGCCGTTGATTAGGACGACACAAAGCCGTTCTCTATGCGATTAAGAGAGTAATTGTTTTATTAGTCATTGTATTGAAAGATAATGGATTACACTATCTTATATGTAAATAGAATAAACATTTTTAGAAAAAATCACAAAGTAGCTTGACAAAGTTTAAACAATTTCTATATTTAATGAAACCTTTAGAGAGAAAGTACGTCAATAGTAAGATGAGATTTCTTAACTGTTAAAATTGGAGATTATTCATTGATGATCAAAATTAGAAAAATGAATAATTGCGCACCCCTTGGTGGTGTGAATGCGGCAGGAGGAATCCGTCTTATTGTATAGATAGTTGTACATATAAGCTTATTACCCGCCGCAACTTAAATTGTTCGGCGGGTTTTTTTATGCCCCTGAGAAGGCTGTGAAAGTTACTTAAAAGGATTTTGAGAGGATAAAAATGAGTTCGGATTTATACATTGACGAAAAAATAACAAAAGAAGAAAAAGAAATAAACGTTTCGAGTGCTTTCAGGCGTTTAATTCCATTTCTCAAAGAACATCAGGGGCGGTTGGCTTTCTGTCTGGGGCTTTTGATTGCAGTTGTGATTTTATCATTAGCCTGGCCCTGGTTGCTGAAAATGGCTATCGATGGTCCCTTAAATAAAGCGACTGATGAATCAGCATTAGAGAATGCTTTTAATACTCTTTTGTGGATTGGATTGATTGTGGTTCTGATTCAGATTACCACAATTGTTCTTCAGTATATCCAACGAGTAAAATTGGAAATAATCGGCCAGGATATTATGCTCAAACTTAAGCAAAAACTGTTTGATCATATGTTATCGCTCGATGTTCCGTTTTTTGACAAGCACCCGGTGGGAAGACTGATGGCGCGAGTTGAATCGGATACCGAATCGCTGCGGATGCTTTTTACCAATACGGTTGTACTGGTGATAGGTGATCTGGTGTTGATGATCGGTATTTATATTATAATGTTTTACTTCCACTGGAAACTGGCTCTGGTATTGGTATTGTTTTTACCGGTATTGGTTTTATTGATATGGATATTCCATAAACTGACTACTCATCGTTTTCTGGAAGTTCGCAAGCGGATGGCTGAGGTAACGGCGACATTGACTGAATTTCTGCATGGGATGTCAATTGTACAGATATTCCATCGTGGCAAATATGCCCGCAATCGGGTTTATCGTGTTAACGAGTGTAAATTCAGCGAGGATGCTTATGTCAATATAGCGGTCTGTATTTTCTTTAATCTGCTCTTTTATTTTGAGTGGGTAAAAATCGGATTGGTTTTATTGGCAGGAGCATTTTGGGATATTTCTTCCGGAACAGTGGTTATGTTTATAATCCTGATCTGGAAAGAATTCGATCCTATCGCCCGTACTGCAGATCAACTTGGTGTGTTCCAAAAAGGCATCGCCGGTGCACGACGTATTTTCGCGCTGTTGGCTATTGAGCCGAAGGTTTTAGATCCGGTGTCGCCTAGCGTCTGGGATGGATTAAGAAAGGGCATCAAATTTGAAAATGTCTGGTTCTCATATACAGATGATGAAAACTGGGTATTAAGAGATGTCTCTTTTGAAATCCCGGTTGGAAAACGAATCGCATTGGCCGGTGTGACAGGTGGTGGTAAATCGACTGTGATATCTTTGCTGTTGAGATTGTATGATCCCCAGAAAGGGAGAATCACGGTTGACGGTATTGATATTAGAAATATTACTAAAGCTGATTTACGCCGCAAGTTCGGCCTTGTGCTTCAGGATATAATTTTGTTTCCGGGAAATATCGTTTCTAATATAGGTTTAGAATCTGATCTGATTTCTGAGGACAGGATATTCGAAGCCTGCCGTACTGTAGCAGTCGAGCAGGTTATACAGGAATTGCCCAATGGCTACAAGACTGAAGTTTCCGAAAAAGGAAGCAATTTCAGTCGGGGTGAAAGACAGTTGTTATCTTTTGCCAGAGCATTGGCGATTGATCCCGATGTTTTGATTCTGGACGAAGCTACCAGTTCGGTTGATCCGGAAACGGAACGAACTATTCAGACATCGCTTAAGAAACTGATGGTCGATCGGACATCACTGATCATAGCTCATCGGCTGACGACTATTTTGGATGTTGACCAGATACTGGTCATTAAACAAGGTGAAATAATTGAACGGGGAACGCATGTGGAGTTGTTGCTGTTGGACGGTTACTACTCCAAGCTGTTCCACCTTCAATTTAAAAATAAAAATGGAGCAGTATCAAATGTTGGATAAAATAAAATGGTTCTGGAAATATTATCGTGATTATCCCGGGGTGATAGCGATCCTGCTTATACTAACGCCGATACAGGTGGCGTTGCAGGTGACAATTCCCCGATTGATCGGCTCTACAATTAATATTATGGAATCCGAAGAGACCGATCCTTTTTGGCTGACCGATTTGCTTGAGAGTTTGGGCAATAGGTTTGATCTCGATAGTATTACTGCCTATGGCATCGGGTTTATCATTCTCGGTTTTGTATCGCATGTCCTCTATGCTTATTTTCAGTCATGGCGGGCATGGATGAATCTGAAATTGGAATGGCTTTTCCGTCAGGGAGCCTTTGACAATATTACCGAAAAAGGTCCGGACTTTTTTAATAAATTCCGGACTGGTGATCTTGTTACGCGCATGACCGATGATGTCGCCGAGAAACTCTCATGGTTTGCCTGTTCGGGAATATTCCGTTTATACGAGGCAACCTTGGCGGTTGTTTTTATAATAGTAATGATGTCGACAATTGATCCGATTCTGACTTTGTGGACAGCAGGACCTTTGCCAGTGTTGATTGTAATATTTTTTATCAGTTCATCATTGCTTGATAAACGATACGAATATCTTCAGAAAAAGATATCTGGTTTTAATGACATCATGGAATCATGTTTCTCCGGTGTTAGAGTGGTTAAATCTTATGTCCGAGAGAACGCCCAGATGAAGAAATTCAATGAAGCCGCGCAGGAACGGAGGAAAGCTGAAATTTCTGCGGTTAAAGTGACGACATTTATTGATTCGCTTTATAACTACATCTGGCAATTCGGCGTGGTTGTTGTTCTTGTTGCCGGTGGATACCGGGTTTTGTATTCCGGGTTGTCAATCGGCGATCTGGCAACGTTTGTCTATTACGTAACATGGCTGGTTTTCCCGATGTTTGATATCGGGCAGTTTTTAGTCAAGTCGCGTCAGTCGGCGGTTTCGATCAATCGTCTTTTGGAACTTGAAAAAGTTCCTCCGATGGTTGCAGACAACGGAGCCCACAACAACGGCGACCTGCAAGGGAGTATAAAATATGACAATGTCATGTTTGAGTTCCCTGATTCTGAAAGAAGTATAATTAACGATATCTCTTTTGAAATTGAAGCGGGTCAGACAGTTGCTTTTGTCGGACGAGTTGGTTCCGGGAAAAGCTGGCTGATGAATATGCTGCCGCGTTTGGTTGATCCGACTGGCGGTACTATAAAATTGGATGACCGAGAACTTCAGCAGTTTACTCTGTCTGATCTCAGACGGAATATCGGTTATGTACCGCAGGAGCCGGTACTGTTTAGTGATACGATTCGCAATAATATAGTATTCGGGCGGGATGGTATTTCTGATTCACTGATTGAGTGGGCGATTGAAGTCTCCCAGTTAAGTGAGGATATGAAAACATTCCCGAAAGGATTGGACACACCAATCGGTACGCGCGGAATGGCTATATCCGGAGGACAGAAACAACGCCTGGCTTTGGCGAGAGCTTTAGTTGGAAAACCGAAGGTGCTGATTCTCGATGACTGCACATCAGCATTGGATTCTAAAACCGAAGCTGCTCTCTGGGGAAGACTTCATGAAGTTATGCCGGAGATGACATCAATACTTATCACTCATCGTCCCGATACATTGGAACGGGCAGATAATATCTTTGTGTTGGATGATGGCAAAATTGCTGAGACTGGTACGCATCGCGACCTTATGAGTGATGATGGTTTGTATGCCAGAATATATCGCCGTTACCAACTCGAAGAGGCGGTTAATTGATTGCATGGATATTTACTTGGATAATTAATATTTAACGTAGGGGCACGGCATGCCGTGCCCCTACATGTGGGCGGCAGATGTCCTCATCTGCCCCTATATGGTTTATTTTTTGAGTAGGGCAGGATCGCATAGTGATCCTGCCGAGGGGGGGAGTAGGGCATGGCATGCTGTGCCCCTAAACAGTCTTTGTAGGTCGAAAGTCTTGACTTTCGACTTCATGCGTCGAAACCACAAGGGTTTCGACCT
>DAOWMZ010000342.1 GCA_030642845.1 Candidatus Zixiibacteriota bacterium | reverse complement strand
TTCTTTTTTAATTTCATCAAAGCTAAAAATGTGATTATCACTGTTAGAGCAATAAAAATATAGAAAAAGAGATTAGCCTGATCCCCTAATGAATTATCTACCCCTCCCCTTTCATTAATATAATAGCAAATAAACAGCAATACTCCGGGGATAACTACATTCACCCCCAGACCGAAATAAAGAGGTTTTACAATAATCCTGGACAGATCAAATCTATCATCAATATTGTTATTTTCCATAGGGTTCTACTTTCATAAGAAATTTTTCAAACTTTTCTTTTCGAGGCCATACAATTACAGACCAACACATTCCTATTATTACAAAAATCAGGAAATGATATTTATCTCCACCAAGGATATATTCAACTAAACCATAAATATAAATGCTTTCGACAAAGGCGAATTTAATTATCGATAAAGTTGTATAGAGCTTTTCTGTAGTCATTCCTGTCATTGACGAATTTTTATAATTACTGACCTGAATACGTTCAATAAAGGTAAAAGCCATAGGTTGAAATATTGATAATATGATAAAGATATAGAAAATGAATTCCTGTTTCGGTTCAAAGTTTACAGCCGGCTGAAGTATAAATGAGATAAGAAGGACATAAATCAAGGGAGCAATTATTAAAAATGCCAAAGCTAAATATTTTGTCTTCTTAAATTCCTTATCTTGTTCTTCACTGAGAGTTATCAATTTATCTGCTCCTTCTTATTTCTGATTTCAGCAAAAAATTGTTTCATCAAAGCACTTATTTCATCTTTCATAATTCCCGAAATGACTTCAATTCGATGATTCAGTTTCTTCTCTGTCGGAACATTAAAAATAGATCCGCAGGCTCCGAATTTGGGATCTCTGGCTCCATAAATAATTCTATTTATCCTTGATAATACTGCCGCACCGGCACACATAGTACAGGGTTCCAAAGTACAATACAGGTCACAATTCTCAAGACGCCAGTCACCAAAATGATTATATGCCGCCGAAAGGGCTATCATCTCGGCATGAGCGGTAGCATCATGCAATTGTATTGTCTGATTATGCCCCCGGCCGATTATTTTATTCTCAAAAACAATAACCGCTCCAACCGGTACCTCATCTTCCTGATAGGCAAGATTTGCTTCCTGAAAAGCCATATTCATAAAATATTCGAAATTGTAATCTATCATACCGACAATATAGAAAAGCTCAATTTGTACAACAACCTCTTTTCAAAAATTGTTTTTTTATTATATTGGACTATTAATAAGATTAAACATGGAGAATATTATGCCTCAAACACCATATTCATTACCAGAAATTTATGAAATTGCATTCAGTTTCAGGGATTATCTAAAAACTGTCGATTCTTTAACTAATGTGTTTACTTCAATCACTACGAGGGATTTAAAATCCGTAGTAGAATTAGGCTGTGGTCCGGGACAATATTGTCGTGAATTTGCCAAAAAGAACATTAAAGCTACCGGGATAGATCTTTCTCGTGAAATGATTGCTTATGATAGAGAAATGGCGATTAAAGAGAATCTTAACTGTGAATTTCTTGAAGGAGATATGCGGTCATTCTGTATTCCCCAAAAAGCGGATCTGGCAATCTGCATGATGGCTACTATTCATCTCTTATTAACCAACGAAGATATGATCGAGAATCTTAATTCCGTTGCTGACAATCTGGTTTCCGATGGTTTTTATATTATCGAAATGAGTCATCCTCGCGATTTTTTTTCACAGGAGCCGGGAACCGGAAGGGACTGGGAGATGGAGAGGGATGGCATCAAAGTCCACACCGACTGGGGAAGTGATGCGGTACAGGATGCAACCAACGAAATCAATACTGGAACTGTAAGTTATAAAGTAACCAGAGAAGGCAAAACTGAAGAATTCAAAGCTGTTGAAAAATGGCGTGACATTTCACATGGTCATATGTTAGCTCTCATTGAATCATCAGGAAGATATAAAACTGTAAAAGAATACGGTGACCTTGACCCGAATATTCCATTTAGTAATGATAAAAAAAGCTGGCGGATGATTTTTGTTTTACAAAGAGTCAGGTAGTAATGATGCTTTTCCAAAATTAATATAGCTCGCGTAGTAGCGAGGCTTGTCAACGACATAATATGTCTCCGCTACTGTATAGGGAAACGGGCGACACAAAGCCGCCCTCTACTCGATCAGAAGAGTAATATATTAACTTATGAAACAACCTCGTAATTGTTTACCCTTCTTTTATTAACATATTAAGGACACTTGAAAAATCTTCAGGCAGTTCAGATTCCAGCACCATATTTTCTGATGTAACAGGATGAACAAATTCCAATCTGAAAGCATGGAGAGCCTGCCTTGGAAGTATTTCAAGAAGTTTTTTTGTTAAGAGTCTCTCCGGAGCAAACATTCCCTGACACCACTTTTCTCTTCCCCCATATTCCGGATCGCCAAATACAGGATGCCCGAGATGTTTGAAATGAACTCTTATCTGGTGTGTACGTCCGGTATGTAAAGCAACCTCCACAAAATCATACGAACGAAATCTTTCGATTACTTTGTATTCTGTTATAGCTTCTCGGCTTTTGACATCAGTAACAGTCATCTTTTTTCGATCTTTGATTGATCGTCCTATAGGTGCATCGATTTTCCCGCTCTCTTCTTTGAGATGTCCGCAGATAATAGCTTTGTAATGACGATGGATTTCCCGTGCCTGAATAAGTTTCTGAAGCTTTTGATATATTTCATCGGTACGAGCAACAACTAACAAACCTGATGTCTTTTTATCTAAACGATGGACAATACCAGGTCGGTCTGATTCTGATCCGGATGCTAATGAATCATACTTATTCAAGAGGGCATTTACAAGTGTCCCGGTTCTATTTCCAACTCCGGGATGAGTAACCAAGCCAGCAGGTTTATTAAC
>DAOWMZ010000354.1 GCA_030642845.1 Candidatus Zixiibacteriota bacterium | reverse complement strand
GTCGACAGGGGAAAAAGTACCAACCTGGTTGATCAGGTTGTTAAAATGTTTGACGAGAGGGAATCCTTATTTTTAGTAATCACTCCTGAGGGCACCAGAACACGTGTCGACAATTGGAAAAAGGGGTTCTATTATATCGCATTAAAGGCTAATATCCCGATTTTAATTGGCTATATGGACTACTCAAAAAAGATTGGTGGTATTGGGCCGCATATCTATCCTACAGGTGACTATGAAAAAGATCTTAAGGAGATTGAAGGATATTTGCGCGGTTTTAAAGGGAAAAATATTGGCTGGTTTAACCTTGAGAAGTTTGAAGATTGAAGTGGGGGGGAAGACCGAAGTCAGAAGTCAGGAGTCAGGAGTTTGAAGTCGGAAGACAGAAGTCAGAAGTATTAGTTTTCCAATAGGCATTTTCATCATCTTCTGTATGATCTTCTTCAAATTCCCATGAGTATCTTTTCCTTTTTGGCCCTGAATTTTTATAATAGAAAGCCAATATAATACCGGCTGCAAACCCACCGAGATGACCTTCCCAGGAAATATTCTCTTTCGGGAAGAAATCGGGAAACACACCCCAGATTATACTGCCATAAAGAAATGCAACAATTAATGCCAATGCAGCCATTCTGGTATCTTTACGTATAACTCCGCTAAAAAACAAAAACGACGAAAGCCCATATATCAAGCTGCTTGCACCAATATGAACAGAACCTTCCTGTCCGCCAAACCAAATCCAGATACCTGATAACAACCAGATACCAATGAAAACCTGAAGGGAAATATCACGATAAAAATAAAAGAGTGCTACTGCTAAAACAAGGAAAGAAACAGAGTTAGCCATTAGGTGATTGATATCTCCATGAAGCAATGGGGATAAAATAATTCCCGGCAATCCAACAAGTTGTAATGGATGTACGCCAAGCCACGAAAAACGCAGGTCAAATCCCAATTCAACAAGTTTAACTACCCACATAATAAACAGTAATATGAAGGGAATATAAACTGAACTCAGCAATTTTTTCTTTTCAACGCTCATAAGTAATCTGCAAAATAGAAAAAATCACTGTTCAAATATCGTGCCTGTGCAATTTAACATTTACATAATGTCACGAATTAGCTTTCAACTATATTTGTGATTTATTTATGATAATAATATTACCCTATGAAAACAACGGGAATTCTCTATATCTTTTTATTTCTGATTTTTATCTCTTGCTCTAATCAAGAGCCTTCTTTGCATATAGAAGTGGTAAAACATGAGCATCTGGCGAACCTACCTTCTGCATCAGGTGTCGAATATTGGGATAGCACGATATATCTTATTGGTGACGATATGCGATGGCTTGTTTCTTTAAATGATGAATGGAACGTATCAGAAAAGTATGCCTTGTCAGCCATTGACACACTTGTAAATAACCGGACACCATGGAATGTGAAAGCTGATTTTGAGTCTATCGCAAAATTCCGGTACAAAGAAAAAGATTATATGATGGTCTTATCTTCAGGCTCCATGCCAATTACAAGAGATACCGCTTATTTAATACAATTCAATGATACCCCGATTTCACATAAGAAAAACATAAGGGAATTGTACGATAAAGTGAAAGAACAAGCAGGAATACCTGATGCAAATGAAATCAATATTGAAGGCCTTGCTGTATCTGAAAAAACGGCTTATTTATTTCACAGGGGAAATGTTAACGAGAACTTTATTGTAGTGATACAATTGGAATCCTTGATTAATTATCTGATGTCAGTTGACAGCCCTCTTCCCGAGCTAACAGTACACGAATTTGAACTGCCAAAATATAAAGAAGTTCCTTCAGGATTTTCGGGAGCATGCATTATGCCTGACCAATCCGGCTTATTATTTACAGCATCGCTTGAAGATACTGAAAGTGAGCTTTATGACGGCGCGATTCTTGGAAGCTTTATCGGTTATATTCCTTTTGACGGATTAAAAAAAGGTGTGTCTTATTCCACTTTACTGACTGATAATAACAAGAACCCCATCAGCAAAAAGCTGGAAAGTATTGTTATTAAATCTAAAACAGACAATAAACTGTCTGTTCTGTCAGTTAGTGACAATGATGATGGCAGTTCGGATATTTTTGAAATGAATGTATACTTAGACAAGCTGGATTAATTGAAATACAAATTCAAAATACTCTCAATTTTATTGATTTTACTTTTCAGCTTCGAGCTTTTTGCTCATGGCAATATCAAAGGTGATTATTCACTTAGTGGATATATTACTGATAAAAGCAATGGTGAATATCTACCGGGAGCTACTATTTTTATAACCAATCTAAAAAAAGGTTCAGCATCAAATATATACGGTTATTATTCCATATCCTTAAAACCCGACAAATACACTGTTGTGTATTCGTATATTGGCTACGCTGATGTTATAATTGAAATAGATTTAACTGCCGATACCACCATTAATATTGAACTAAGTCCCACATCTAAAAAACTGGATGAGGTTGAAATTACCGGTGAAGCAATTAATGAGAATATTACTTCATCTCAAATGAGCGTAAATAAAATTGATAGCAAGACCATTAAGTCGATTCCGGCACTTATGGGAGAAGTGGATCTGGTGAGGGCCCTGCAATTACTTCCTGGTGTAAAATTCGCTGCTGAAGGATCATCGGGTATAAGTGTACGTGGGGGTAGCCCCGATCAGAACCTTATTTTGCTTGAC
>DAOWMZ010000278.1 GCA_030642845.1 Candidatus Zixiibacteriota bacterium | reverse complement strand
GGTTCATATATCCACTCACCGGTTTTAGCATCGACTTCTCCCGGTCCTGAGAGTAATTTATACCTGATAGCTCCATATCTAATATCAGGGAAAAGGACTCTGCTTTTGGCTTTGACTGTTGTAGTAAAAATATCGCAGTGTGACCCAACCATAATAGTGTCAGGACACTCTACAAATATAGGAGGACGGTTGTGTCCGGCTTGAACTGAGACTGATATTGACATTATTATCAGTATAACAATTAAGACAATTATTTTGTTGATGCTTCTCATTTTTACCCACATGTTAAATTAGTATATTCCAATATACCCTATATTGTCCATAAGTCAAACCGACATAGTCGGTTTTATTGGGTTTAATGAAGGTATTAATATTTGTAAATTAAACTTTATTTATGAGATAAAAAAATCCAAAGAGTTTTTAGACAACTCTTTGGATTTATTTAATATTTAATATTGAAATATAATTAGTCGCCCAGTTTGATCAGTATACCCCCTCGAACGGGTAAAACTCCTATAGGATCACCTTCCATTGCAACTTGAAAATATCTTACGTCCACAAATATCCCAACTGTAGGTGATACCATATAATCAAACCCACCTCCAATATTAAAAGACAGCTTTGTTTCTGATTCTTCAGGGGTAGATTCAATAAAGGTTGTATCCACGAGAGTTGGTATGACAATTCTCATTTCAAACTCAGAAGCTGCGATTGTTGTCTGGCACATCCCAAGACCACCTATAACGTAAGGCGATAATTTAGAATTATCACCACCGAGAGGAACTGAAAATTTAATGTCAGCCATGAATTCTAATAATTCTAAATTCCCCCCTTCAACATTGGTTGTAAAATCAACATCGCCCGAACCATAGGTCAGGCGTTCAAATTCCGATTCAAGCTTATTGCTAAAACTCTCATCATCAAATGAATAAGATGAATAATTTACCCGACATATTATATCGAATTTTGGATTTATTTCAAATCCAATACCGCCACCAAAACTGGTCCCCATTTTGTACATATCCCCAATTCCAATTTCTAATGGGGCATTACCTTCAATTTCACTTGGTTTCAATGGTAAACTTATACCGCCACAACCATAAAATACAGGTTTGATACCCTCTGCCAAACCTGTTAAGGCGAATGCAAAAACTACGATTAATACAAACAACATTTTTTTCATGAGATACCTCCTTGATTTGATCTCAATCCAACATGATCATATTCTTTAGAGAACTGACCTAAATTGCTTTGTATAAACATAGATGTGATTATTTTGATTATCGCTAAAGTTGGCCATAACAATTTAGAATGTCAAGGGAATTATATATATTAGAATGTTAAGAAAAATCAATTATTCTGTTTTTTAGATTGAAGAGAAATAAAACTTTATTTATGAGATAAAAAGTCTAAATTATGCCTTTGTATGATATGATAATTAAAAGTTGGATCGGAAATGATATAAATGACTGACAAGAAGAAACAGAAAATAAAACGAGTCAAACCACAGGTTTTAAAAGGCTTTAAAGATTATTCCCCCTCGGAGCAGATTGCCCGTGAAGAGATGCTTGGCAAGTTACGATCGTCTGTAGAAATGATGGGGTTCTTACCACTGCAAACAGCCTCGCTGGAATTTGCCGAAACTCTTCTTGGATCTCATTACAATGAAGATTCCCTCAATGAGCTTTTTGGTTTTCCCGGACCTGATAATGTTGATATGGCTCTTCGCTATGAGTTTACTGTCTCTCTGGCCAGGTATGTTGCTTCCAATCCGACTCTGGCGTTGCCATTTAGAAGATACCAATACGGCAACTGCTGGCGAGTGGATAAACCGGGTCCGGGACGGTTCCGTGAATTTATGCAGTTTGATATTGATATCGTCGGTACCAAAAATATGTTAGCCGATGCTGAAATTATTGCTGCTATGGTCACGGTTTTACAAAAGCTGGGTATCTCAAATTTCAAGGTTCGATATTCCAATCGCAAGATTCTTAACGGTCTGATAAAATATGCCGGTATCCCAGAAGAAAAAGGATCGGATGTCATGCGGATTATTGACAAACTTGAAAAGCAGGGAAGAGAGGCTGTGCTTCTGGAATTGGGACCGGGAAGAACCGATGTCTCAGGTGATAAGATCAGAGGTATTGAACTTGAAGATAAATTTATATCTGAGATTGATAAGTTTTTGGATCTGGCTTCTGATACAACAGAAGATCCGCTTGTATTGGCAGAAAATCTCTTGGGTGACGTTGAAGAATCCCGCAAAGGGATCAATGAACTCAGAGAAATTCAAAGTCATTTAAAAAATATGAATATTGATTTACAGAAGGCAACTGTCGATTTAACAATTGTCCGAGGTCTTGGTTATTATACCGGCCCTATTTTTGAAACGACCCTTCTTGATCTCCCTGATTATGGCTCAATTTTCAGTGGGGGAAGATATGACAATCTTGTTAACCGATTCCAGGGAGCTCAGGTTCCGGGAGTAGGGACATCATGCGGCCCCGATCGTTTGCTGGCCGCCTTATTAGAATTAAATGCAATAAAATTATCGAGTTGTACTTCAAAAGTATTGGTCACAATTATGGATCAGGATAAGCTTCCGGAATATTTGGCAATTCTTCACAAATTAAGAGAAGCCGGTATTGCTTCTGAGATTTACTCCGGTGATACAAAAAATCTTACTAAGCAGATAAAATATGCTGACAAGGTTGGAATTCCATTTGCAGTGATTGCCGGTTCCGATGAATTTGAAAAAGGGACAATTACTGTTAAAAATTTATTAGCCGGACGTGAGAAAGCACAAAAGACAAGTGATCGTGAGGAATGGCTGAAAGCTGAAGATATTCAGGAAACAATTCCACAGGATAAACTGATAAATTATATAAAAGAGAAACTGTAATAACTAATTGCTATGACTGACAAGAAAACATTTGCCGGAATTGATATCGGGGGGACAAATATCAAATTCGGTCTGTTTAATGAAGAGGGAAAAATCCTGCATAAAGAGTCGCGTCCGACAATGGCTGCCAAAGGGGCGCAGCCTCTGATGCATCTGGTTACAAATATTGCCGAACGTTTATTATTATTTGCCTCTGAAGAAGAATATGATGTCCGCCATCTTGGTTTAGGTACTCCCGGTGCAGTTGATTTCAGAACAGGCAAAGTAATTGGCCCTTGTCCCAATATCAAGGGATGGCAGGGTATGGAAATCGGCAAAACACTCAAAGATAGATTAAACATGCCAATCTTTGTTGACAATGACGTTAATGCTATGGCTTTAGCTGAATCTAAATTTGGCATTGCAAAAAATGCTAATTCGGTTATATGTGTCACTATCGGAACCGGTGTGGGCGGGGCTATAATAATAGACGGCAAGCTCTGGCGAGGTGCAAATTATAATGCCGGTGAATTAGGGCATATGAGTATTAAGTTTGATTCTGATATTGAGCATTCCGGTGTGTATGGCAGTATCGAAGGTTTTTGTTCATCAAAAGCAATTATCAAACGTCTGAAAACTACTTTAAAAAAGAATATGACTCCTGCTTTTGAGAAAGTTCTTGAAGGGGATCTCAATAACATTAATATTCGAAAACTATTCGCTGCTTTAAAGCTTGGTGATGAAGTGGCCAGACAAGCTCTGGATGAAACAGCTCATTATCTCGGAGTAGGCCTGGCCGGGGTTGTGAACCTTTTGAATCCTGATGTCGTAGTAATTGGTGGAGGTATTACCGAAGG
>DAOWMZ010000164.1 GCA_030642845.1 Candidatus Zixiibacteriota bacterium | reverse complement strand
CTCAATGATCATGGTGGTCAATATCACCAACAGCAATGTTGACTTTGGGTCTCTTAGAGACCGTATTAAGGCGACAGAAGATCAATTGGGCATGAAGGTCTATGTCATGCACGAAGACATTTTCCAATACATGCACAGGATATAACTGGCAAAGCCAGTTTAATTAGGGAATAATAATAATGGAATTAGCATATTATGCCATACGATCCAAATGAAATAATCGAAACTATCCACATGACCGAGGTGGAGCATCTTGATATAAGAACGGTCTCAATGGGAATCTCTCTGCGCGATTGCGCCACTCCCGATCCAAAACAGTTGAACAAAAATATCCGTGAGAAACTTTTGACTAAAGCTGAGAAGCATGTTAAAACAGTCGAGACTATCTCAAGAGATTTTGGAATTCCCATTGCCAACAAACGTATCTCCGTTACGCCAATTTCAATTATCACTGATGGCCACGATATTGGAACTATGATTGAAGTTGCTGAGACTTTAGATAACAGTGCCGCTGAATTAGGAATAGATTATATTTCCGGATTCAGTGCCTTGGTGCAAAAAGGAATGACATCCGGAGATCATAATCTTATTCAAAGCATACCAGATGCTCTTGCAACAACACAACGTGTATGTTCAAGTGTTAATATTGCTTCGACCAAAGCCGGGATCAACATGGATGCAGTCGGCATCATGGGGCATATAATAAAGCAAATCGCTGAAAAGACAAAAGAGGCTATAGGTTGTTGTAAGTTTGTTGTATTTGCCAATGCAGTCGAAGACAACCCGTTTATTGCCGGAGCTTTTCATGGCATTAGTGAACCGGAAGTAGTTATCAATGTCGGTATCTCCGGACCCGGAGTTGTGCTTCATGCCATCAAACAAGCAGGCTCCGGCGATTTTGGTGCTCTGGCTGAAGTTATAAAACGGACAGCTTTTAAAATAACGCGTATGGGGGAGATGGTCGGTCGTAAAGCATCCGAACATTTGGGCGTACCTTTTGGTATTGTCGATATATCTTTGGCTCCGACCCCTGCCGAAGGGGATTCGGTTGCCGATATTTTTGAAGCAATGGGTTTGGAAAGATGCGGTTGTCACGGTACCACTGCCGCTTTGATGCTTCTCAATGATGCTGTTAAAAAGGGCGGGATGATGGCTTCATCGTATGTCGGCGGATTATCCGGCGCATTTATTCCGGTCAGTGAAGATGCCGGGATGATCAGAGCTGTTGAAGCGGGTGCTATCAGTTTGGAAAAATTAGAAGCGATGACATCGGTCTGTTCGGTCGGACTTGATATGGTAGCTGTTCCGGGAGATACTCCAGCAGAGACTATTTCCGGGATTATTGCCGATGAAGCGGCCATTGGAGTTGTGAATAACAAAACAACTGCAGTGCGAATAATTCCTGTTCCCGGCATGGTGGTTGGACAGTCGGTTGACTATGGCGGACTGTTAGGAACGGCCCCAATAATGTCGGTCTCTAAATTTTCATCGATTAATTTTATCAAACGAGGCGGCCGTATCCCGGCCCCGGCCACCGGAATAAATAATTAGTGGCTAAGCCACTTTTATTGGCGTAGCCTGTTTTATTAGGAATTTACGAAAGCTGTGATACCTGATGTAGGGACAACCCCCTGTGGCATGTTGAAAAAGTTAACAATGATATAAAACCTTTTATTCTTGTCATTCCCGACCTGATCGGGAATCCATCTATCTCTTTAAAATTCAATATCTTAAATGGATCCCCAATCAAGTTGGGTATGACAGGAAGAATGAGATTGTTATATGTTTTGGGTTTATCAACACTCTCCCTGTGGTTGTCCTTTATCTTGACAGGCACGGGGACCTGTCCCTACAGAAAAAAAATGGGTTACATGGGGGCGTGTACCTCCCACATAAAATCTATAATCTATTCTGGGTTGGTTTGGTTTTGAAGCTGAAAATCAACCAACGACCATGTTTTTTATGTAATCCGAATTTTGTAAGATAGCCGATTGATTTTTCCTTATCTACAAAAGTAACTTCTACTGCTGCTTCATCACCATCAATATGAACATGGCTGACAATTCTCTGCAATGAGAACCAGCGTTTTTTGGTCTCGCCTTTACCTGTTAAGTCATCAAGAATTTCTTCAGGTGAATAAAATACGCGTGGTTCATTGGTCTGAAGAGCGTAATCATCCTGAATGTTGTTCATCAATTCCGGAAGGTCCAGAATATGTGCCAGTTTTGCCCGATCATCCTTTTCCATAGCACCAAACATTGATATTACAGTTTTCCTGGGATCGGTCTGTGAATCATCACCACTGCAAGATGAGAGAATCATCATGGCTAATAACGAAAAAATTATAATTACAAATGTTTTCCGTTTCATTACATACCTTTTGTTAAAGTTATTCTATGTGAATCCCCAAGCTCTGCGCCTAACGCAAAAGCATATGAAATTTGCATATTATTATAATCAAAACCCGCCCCAAGACTAAGGCCAGCCCAGCTATCTTCGGAATCAGCGGTACGATAATTTGATCCGAAACTATTCCAGCCAATTCGTAGATACAAAGGTTTTAATTCAAAATATTCAGCACCGAGAGCAATCACCGGATCGTTATCAACAGGTATAATTAAATCACCACTCATTATCAATGGTAAGCCGCGCGGATGATAAGCTGTGCCACCTCTGAAGGTTAATGGAAGCCTGTCTTTTTCGTCACCTAAACTGGAAAACTGTGTACCAAGATTCTGAACGGCCAGGCCAAACGAAAGACGATCTCTTAGTTGTGAGTAGCGAACACCAAGGTCGAGAGCTATTCCGGAAGCAGAGTATTCATCAATTGTTTCATAGATAAATTTAATCGTGGCTCCGAATGACAGGTCATAGCCTTTCTTTGTGGCAAAAGTCATAGCTGCGAGTAAATCACCACCTCCGAATTCACCAAGTTCATTACCTAAACCATCGGTTCTTATCATAGTACCATAGTTAAGGTAGCTGATATACCACCCCAGGGCGTATCCTTTTTCAATGTTGGGACGGATATATCCCAGAAAGCCTGATTGAATATCTGTAAAATAATTCTGATACCCGGCCGTGTAATTTGTGTTTTCAAATTTTGTAATTCCAGCAGGATTGTAGTAGAGAGCCGAAGCATCATCAGCAAGCCCGGTAAAAGCACCACCCATCGATACAGCTCGTGCACCGACATTAATTTTTAAAAAATTAAATGAACTGGTACCTACATTTGAATTTATTTCTTTGGCGGAAATAACCGTACAGATTATTAGAATTGTCATTATAACAATTAAACTTTGTCTGAAAGAATATAGCTTCATTTATGTCCTTTGCTTTGCAGTATAATATTCTGTTTGTACTTTTCAGTCAACTACATATATAGCACATATTATGTGCTTTTTTTAGTTTTAGAGTAGGCCAGGAGACTTGTCTCCTGACAAATAAACTGCGTCAGGTGCACAGGGCACCTGACCTACTCAAGTTTATAATTTAGCAATATAAGCTTATCCGTCGACATCGTATGTCCTACCAGCTTTTTGTGGTTTTGTTAATTATGGCTTCCACTAAAAATCCTATTGCTTTTTGCTGGCCGTCATCTTCGGTTTCAGTTTCAACTTCATAAATTCCTGTCTGTCTCATTCTCTCTTTCCATATTTCGGAATCACTGTCTGCTTCCCTGAGGACAATATCAAAGTCCATAATTACCGAGTAAGAGATTACTTCATCAGTTTCAGTGAATTGATAGGGTTTGCGTTCATAGCTGACTAACGCTCCCGTGAGTATAACGTCGGCATTTTCAGCTGAAACTACTTTAAGATTACCATCGGCCATCAAAGCATCAATAACATCATCAGTCATTCTGTCAGCCAATCCGAATTCGGGAGTATTATTTGTAAATCTCTCCACAGCCACAGTTGAAATATCTGATTTTCCTTTGGGATCAAAAGTATAAACTCCGCAGGACAAACTGATAAAAATTAGCAGGATAATAATAATTCCGATTTTCTTATTCATATCTATTAAACACTTTCGATTAGCAGTTGTTCGCAACCAACTTTCCGTTTTTTATTACTTTTTTAACCAGATTTACCCCGTAATGATAAGGCATTTCCCGATAATCAGCCATATCCCAAACCACCAGATCAGCAGGTAAACCTTTAATAATTTGTCCGATTTTACCACCTCGATCAATAGCACAGGCAGAATTGACAGTTATTGCGGAGATTGCTTCGGCGGCGGTTAGTTTCATCTGAAGAGCTGCCAATGAAGTCATAAACGGTAGAGATTCACTAAAACTTGAGCCGGGATTACAGTCAGTTGAAAGAGCAACAACCACTCCTTCTTCGATCATTTTACGAGCCGGGGCGTATTGTTTACCGGCTAATGAGAAGGTTGTTCCGGGTAAAAGTACAGCCACTGTTTTTGATTTGGCGATAGCTTTAATACCGGCTGCAGAGATATAGACCAGATGATCAGCAGAAGTTGCATTTAATTCTGCAGCTAATTCAGCCCCGCCAACAGATTTAAGTTCATCGGCATGGAATTTTAGTTTCAATCCGGCATCTTTGGCTGCTTGTTGTATTTTACGGGATTCTTCGGTATTATAAACCCCTTCTTCAGTGAAAATGTCTGAAAACTCAGCCAGGTTATTTTCCACAACTTTAGGGATCATCTCATTAATAAGGATATTTATATATTCCTCCCGGTTCTCGCGATATTCATCCGGGATTTCATGGGCTCCCAAAAAAGTCGGAATAAGGTCTATAGGATGGTTCTGGTTCAGTTCTTTTATAACTTCAAGTTGTTTAATCTCTGAATCGGTCGAGAGGCCATAGCCCGATTTGGCTTCAACAGTAGTAACTCCATAACTGAGCATTCTGTCAAGACGGTGTTTAGTCTTATTAATGAGGGTTTCTTTTGGAGTTGAGCGAAGATCCCGAACCGATGCCCTGATACCGCCTCCTGCATTAGCAATTTCCATATAGGTTTTACCGGCGATTCTCATCTCGAATTCCATTTCACGGGTCATGGAGAAAACCGGATGAGTATGCGGATCAATAAGTCCCGGAGTGACAACTGCCCTATCGGCATCTATTACTATGCAATCATCGCTGAGAGTTGATTTACCTTCGATTTCATCAGAAGAGCTGACATTGATAATTTCATTTCCGGCAACAGCTATACCACCATTTTCGATTATCCCTAAATTATTTAAATCATTTCCTAAACGAGGGACAGGGCCATCCATAGTAATAAGCTGGCCGATATTTTTAATGAGCAATGTTATTTTTTTATCCAATACTTCCTCATTCTAATAAATAAAAGCGACTACTTTGCTTTCATGGGTATTTTAACTTTATGCTTTTTGGCAAATTTAATGGCATCATCATAGCCGGCATCAACGTGGCGCATAATTCCCGTACCGGGATCATTAGTCATAACCCGATTAAGCCGT
>DAOWMZ010000186.1 GCA_030642845.1 Candidatus Zixiibacteriota bacterium | reverse complement strand
CATGAAATAATCAATACTATTTAATGCTAACTCTGAAGCAAAACCTATCCACTTTTCATTATTGTTATGATCGGTCTGAGCCAGGTCAAGAAGCCCTCTTATATAGTAAGCATAATCTTCAAGGAATTGGCCTTCAAGGTGGATACCATTACGATAGGCATGAGTCAGTTTGCCATTACGGAAGAGTTCATTTTTGACAAACTCTCCGTTTTTAATTGCCGCCTCAAGGTATTTTTTATCGCCGGTTATTTGATAGCCTTTACAAAAAGCACTCAAAGCCAAGCCATTCCATGAAGTGAGAATTTTGTCATCGGTTAATGGTCTGATTCGTTTTGTGCGTGCTTCCATCAAGCGTTGCCTGCAAGAATTTATGACATCCTCGAAATCAGATGATGAATATTCTTTTGCAATACGATCAGAGGCAGGAGTAAGGTTTAAAATATTCTTCCCTTCAAAATTCCCTCTATCTGTTACATTATAATATTCACAGAAGGTAGGCGAGTCATCTCCAAGAATTTTGTCGATTTCCTTTTTAGTCCATACATAGAATTTGCCCTCTTCCCCTTCACTATCAGCATCAAGAGCACTATAGAATCCCCCGGTTTTATCAGTCATTTCACGGCTTATAAAATCGAGTGTTTCCTTTATAACTTTTTTGTATTCCTCTTTTCCGGTGATCTGGTAGGCTTCGACATAAACCGGGATAAGCAATCCATTGTCGTAGAGCATCTTTTCAAAATGAGGAACCAGCCATTTATCATCGGTGGCATAGCGGGCAAAACCGCCGCCGAGATGATCATAGATTCCTCCTTTGGACATTGCCATTAATGCTTTTTCTGCCGCATCAAGATAAGAAGAATCTTGGGTTGAATTGAAATATCTGAGGAAATATGATAGTTCCATGCCATGCGGGAATTTGGGAGAACTACCGAAACCACCGTTGACATTATCAAAACTCCGCATCAGCATCCGGGCTCCGGTTCCGAGCATCTCTGCATTTAATATGGTAGTGTTAGGATTTGGCGAAGTTACTGAACCATTTATTTGTGTGAAAATAGAATTAGCCGATTGAAATATCTTCTGTTTTTCGTCTTTATAACCTGCGCTGATTTCTGTTAATACTTTTTTAAATCCGGGGCGGCCATAGCGGTCATCAGGAGGAAAATAGGTACCGGCAAAAAATGGTTTCAGATCCGAAGTTAAAAAGACCGACATCGGCCATCCACCACCACCAGTCAAAGCGTTAGTAAAGGACATATATATTTGATCAAGATCCGGTCGTTGTTCACGATCAACTTTGATGCAGATAAAATTTTCATTCATAATAGCTGCAATCTCTTCGTTTTCAAACGATTCCCGCTCCATAACATGACACCAGTGACAGGCGGAATATCCAATAGAGAGAAAGATCGGCTTGTCTTCCGCTTTGGCTTTATTAAGTGCTTCTTCTCCCCAGGGATACCAGTCAACCGGATTGTGGGCATGAGAAAGCAAATAGGGTGAGTTTTCATTTATCAGATGATTTGTGTATTTATGTTCAGAATGTTTTTGTTCCATTCCTGACCTTTCCGGTTTACTGCTGGCATTTGATTCACAACCAACCATAAATCCGACTAATGCTAATATCACTAAAATATTCTTCATAGCTACCATAATGCATTTCCTGCTGAATTGTTCAATTAATATACGTGTATCCCTTTGAAAAAAAGAAGTGCTGTTAAATCTTAACAGCACTTATTCTGAACTTAGTTTACTGTGCCTGGCAGTCCGCCCAGGCGAACTGCTGGTACAAATTGTCTGTTCTATTAGGGGCACACGGGGGCGTGTGCCGCCCACAAAACAAATCAGGCTATGCCTGTGTGCCAGTTATTTGGAAGCCATGCAGCCGTCCATCTTGCTGCAATGACCGCACCAGCTTTTTGCTTTACCGTCAACAGTGAAAGATTTCACATCAAGCATATTGGCTTTGGCAAAATAATTACCTTGAGCTTTGATAGACTTGTTGCTGTAGTTACCACCTTGAATCAAATCAGCAGAATACTCATTTTCTAAAAGATTAATATAGCTGCCATCTGCAGTTTTGATTGCATAAGTATGGCCTGATGTTTTACAGGCAGATCGTACCCCTTCGGCTTTCTTAAGATCACAACCCATACAGACCAGGGTTCCTTCAAAAGTAGCATTTTCGACTTTGGAGGCTTTAATCTGCTGGGCATCTTCAGTACCGCAGGCAGAGACCGGCACCGAGATGGCCAGAAGAACAAATAACGAAAGGATTAGTGTGACTTTTCTCATTGTGTTTCCTTTTAAAAATGTTTTGGTTTCTTATCCTCTTAATACATGGTAGTCCATCGTACATAATAATATTACCTTACGATGGATTTACCCGCCCAGGCGGGTTTTAAAGTGGGCGGCAAATGTCCACATCTGCCCCTTATTGGCAAAACTACTATTTAGTTTTGCTCTGCTGTTGTCAAGAGCACAGGGCTCCTGACCTCACTTAATAGCTTGAAACAAATAAAAAGTACTTTGAGTTCCCCAAAAATCAAAACTAAATGGATAATATTTATACATTATTACTATTTTTATCTGAATTAAGCTATCAATTGACTTTTTATCATATCGAATGTAAAATACTGTTATGAATGATGAAAAATTAGATATCAGACGTCAGGCAGTGGCTGGGATGTTTTATCCCAAGTCGCCATCTGAATTAGCATCCACTATTGCAGGATATTTTTCCGAAGTAAAGAAGATACCAGTCGATGGCCGTCCGCAGGTTTTGATTGTTCCTCATGCCGGCTATCAGTATTCCGGTAAAACCGCCGCTTATGCTTACAAGCTTCTCGAAGGTGAGCAGTATGATACGGTTATTGTCATCTCTCCATCTCATCGGGTTTTTTACCAGGGATCATCAGTTTATAATGGGGATGGCTATGAGACGCCTTTGGGGGTAGTAGAAATTGACAAAGAACTTTCCAAAAAAATAGCCACTATTCATCCCAAGGTTTATTTCTCCCATATGGGTCACGGCACTGGTGCCTCCCGTCAGGAGCATGCCCTCGAAGTTCAGCTTCCTTTTTTACAGGTAGTATTGGGTAAATTTAAGTTAGTAGCGATTGTTATGTGTGAACAGGAAGATGACACTATCAATGCCCTGACAGAAACTTTAGCAGCAGTTGTTAAAGGAACCAATACATTAGTAGTAGTCTCCACAGATCTATCTCATGAACACAGCGACGAACAAGCCCGCAAAATGGATGGCAAAATTCAAAAGGCAGTTGAAGCATACGAACCAGACAAGCTCTGGAATCTTCTTGAATCAGGCGAAGGGGAAGCCTGCGGTGGAGGACCGATGGTGGCGGCGATGAAAGCGGCCAAACGTCTGGGAGCACACAGAACCCATATTTTAAACTATACCAATTCAGCCGAAACAACAGGTGATTTTTCCAGTGTGGTTGGCTATTTATCTGCCGCTATTGTAATTGATAAAAAAGCAAAATCACTTCCATCTACTATTGGAGCCATACCGGCTAAAAGGAAACCAGAACTAAACGAAGATGATAAGCAGTGTCTGATACAGATTGCAAAAGATGCCATCCTTGCTAAATTAGAAGACAAACAATATAGCCCTCCTGAGCGAGAAGTTTTTAAAGAGAAAAAGGGTGCTTTTGTTACGATAAAATCAGGTGGTAATCTTAGAGGTTGTATCGGACAGATACGGGGCTATCAACCATTGAATATTACAATCGCCGAGATGGCAGTAGCATCATCATTTGAAGATCCCCGATTCCCGCAATTGACAGCTGCTGAATATAAATCGCTTGAGTTTGAAATCTCGGTTCTATCAACACTAAAAAGAGTGAACGATATTAATGAAATTGAAATCGGAAGGCATGGCCTGTTAATTAAAATGGATATGCATTCGGGATTACTATTGCCGCAGGTAGCTACTGACAACAATTGGAGTGTGACTCAGTTCCTGGAACAGACCTGTCTTAAAGCCGGACTGCCAATGAAAAGCTATAAAGAGAGAACCGTCGAGATTTACAAATTCACTGCGGAGGTTTTCTAGCCAAACAACTGAATTTATAAACCGATTCTGATACCTACATCAAATCGAATCTGATGTAAAAAAGAACTTAAAAATCTTAATTCACTATAAATACCGGAAATTTTATTGAAAGCCACAATTTGATCAATTCCAAATCCTGCAGTTAAAAGAATTTCATTTGAATAATATCCACCGCCAAAAAGTAGATATGGTTTTACTTCTGATTTTAGTATAAACTTATATATTCCCTCAATATTTACAGAAATATCTGTGTCCTCATTTTCAATTGTGATATTCCCCCATGATGCCCTATAAGGTCTAGATTCATTGAATTCATAATAATTTGCCTTCAAGGCCAATACTAAGGATCCGGATACTCCTTTATAAACTACAGCTCCTATTCCACCTCCAAATTGATAACCTGTTTTATAACCTTTATTTTCTGCATGACTTCCAATTGGAAAGGCTGGTCCACCACAAACATAAACTGATATTGATTCCTGTCGCCTGTCCCACTTATCCCAACTTAGAGCTGATTGTGGGATGTTAGATATAAAAAATACCAATAATGTATATATGAAAATATTTTTTGCCATCAGAAAGTCCCTTCAATGAAATAGATTATAATAAATAGATTGATTATAACAATATGTCAAGCAGGATTCAAATAATCTGAGTGTATATTATTCCCTGCGATCTCGCTACAAGAACATGAAATATGCACTTTCTTACCCCAGCCTAATCCCAAAATCCAGTCGGATCTGATTTATTCCGGCTTGCATATATCTAATCTCAAAGTAAAGCAGATACAATCCGTCTTTGGTTACACAAAAATCAGCACCAGTCCCTAATAATGTTAATCTTGACAAATCATAAATTCCGAAACCCATTGTCATGTATG
>DAOWMZ010000142.1 GCA_030642845.1 Candidatus Zixiibacteriota bacterium | reverse complement strand
GCGTAGTCAAATCAGGATCAGTGGCAAAAATACCTACATTAAGATTGGCTCCTTCATCAACTGACTGTGCCCCGATTGCTGCTAATACTGGAGCCAGATTTACATTATTAACTGTAATCGTGACTATTTCCGTGTCACTGAGAGCACCATCACTTGCTATAAAAGTCACGTCATACGTGGTGGCTTGAGTGTAGTCAGGATTAAAATCAAAGGTTCCTGTTCCGTTTAAGTTATCTGTAAATGTTGCATTGGTCGGAATATTCTCGGCAGTTAATATTGGTGTCGTACCATCAAAGTCTGAGGCGGATATTCCTACATTAAGACTAGCTCCTTCATCAACTGACTGAGCCCCGATTGCCGCGAGTACAGGAGCAAGATTTACATGATTAACTGTAATCGTTACGATCTCTGTGTCACTAAGTAACCCATCACTTGCAATAAAAGTGACATCAAAACTACCTGATTGAGTATAGTCAGGGTTAAAATCGAATGTTCCTGTTCCGTTTAAGTTATCTGTAAATGTGGCATTGGTTGGAATATTCTCGGCAGTAAGCGTAGGTGTAGTCAAATCAGGATCTGAGGCTGAAATACCTAAATTGAGATTAGCTCCTTCATCGACTGACTGAGCACCGATAGCCGCTAATACAGGTGCGCCGTTAGCAGTAAATGTTGCTGGGTCCTCATTGTAGAGACCATCCGGATCGGTGGCACGAAATGTGATTATCTCAGAACCAAGCCAGTTGGGACTTGGAGTTGAAATTGTAGCAACTCGGCTGGTGATGTCAACTATTAGGTCGGTATTGCCACTGTAAGTCCAAACTATCTCATTATCCAAATGGTTGGCATCAGCCACATAATTATCGAGTGTGATTGTAGCAAATGTACCGCCCTCTGCAATGGTTTCACCCGGAATGTCTGATACTATTGGCGGATCAGCCATTATTGTCAAGGTATTGGAAAGCACCGATGTTCCCGCTTCAGTACCGGTAAAAGGTGTGACTTCAGCTTGCCATACATCGCCGAGAGACGTTTCAGTTGATCGGATTGAATCCGGACTGTTATACAGCGCCAGTATCTGCTCCGGGGAGACAACATAATCATAGATGCGAGCTTCTGCAATACTACCCTTCCAACCACTCCCATTAACAAAGGTACCAACCTGTAATGTGGCATCAGTGATATCTCTTTGAGCTACTGCAACTATTGCTGTATCAACAGGCTGATCGTCTTTATATAGGATCATTTCGCCAGTGGTATAATCAAAAGTCACTGCAACAAAATACCATTGATCTAAAACTAAAGGAACAGGATCTTGAGCTATAGCCCAGACACCTGCCTGTCCGGCAGAAAGTCTGTTGCCCTGAGATTGTGATGCCCAGAAAGTGTGACCACCACTTGCATCCTGACTGGAAAGGATGTTGTGACTCGAGTTTAGATCCGTCATCTTTACCCAGGCAACCTTAGTAAAAGATGACAGGGTGGGGAAAACTTCGGCTTCAAAACGATTTGTACTGCTAAACAGATAGGCACCGGAACCATTGGGACCGCCACTTGGTTCCCAAACGGGACTTCCACTAGATGTTACAGTAACGCTGTTTCCAGAGTAATCCAATTGAGAAGAGGTAGCACTTCCTTCAAAAGGTAGATAGAATTCCATCATCGGGCTGCTGTTTATATACCAGGCTACTGCCGTTCGGCTTGCTTCAGCTCCTCCTGTCAGATCATAACTAACTCCAAGATCATCATCTACTAAATTATTGTGACTGGCAGCATCTAATACAACATTGGAAGCTAGAGGTTGAGCCCATGCATCGGTTGATAATAAAAACAAAACTAAAATTGAAATTGGTATCTTTTTTATAAATGCCATTACCTTAATCCTCCGGTTGCCTTTATTCGGCAGCTATGTATAAACAGAAAAAACATACTCACCTATCTCCAGTATATACCAAAAAAATTTGGTCAATTACTAACTGGAAATAATCCTTTTTATTTTTTTAAATATATCCTGATCGGAACTTCCGTCACCAAGTTATTCCGATCAGGATTAATATCTTAAAAACGTTATTTTATAAACAACATTTTCTTAGTATCTTTTCTATCGCCTACCTGGAGTTTATACAGATAGACTCCCGATGCCACTTTTTTTCCTCTATTGTTGGTAGCATCCCAAACGACTTCGTAATGACCTGTTGACATATCCTTATCTATCAGACTTGTAACTTTCTGTCCAAGGATATTATAAACATCGAGTGAAACATGCTGCAAGCTTCCAACCTGATCATTCCCAATAGCAAATTTTATTGTAGTGGTCGGGTTGAATGGATTAGGGTAATTCTGATGTAATTCAAATGTTTCCGGTAATCCCGGATTTCCAACCCTGACTGCCGACCCGGTATTAGTCGATAGCATAACATCACTCAGTTGAACTTGAGACACGACTTCATCAACATCAACTCTGGCTCGTACCGGTATTTTAACCAGATCAGCCGCACCAATCTGAATCAACTCTGCCTCGCTGAATGGATTGGTAAAGTGCATGAGTACCTTGATGTTCCCCTGTCCGTCGTCTCTATAACTCATAGTTAATCCATCGGCATCATCAGTCAATTCAGGTACTCCCAAAAGGATAGTATTCGGGTCATAATTGATATCCATCTCCACCCCGGCAATCATCGCCGGAAGTTCGGATCTTACCACAATTTCGTCAGCATTTCCATTCATAGGGTCATAATCCAAATCAACTGTTGCAAAGCCACCTTCAACATACACCGGAGCAGCCGGAGAGATCGGAATTCCAAATATATGATTGATAATTCCAACCAAATCAAAGACATTAATGGTAGCGTTTGTAATTACATCACCAACATCAAATTGTCTTGAGCTGAAACTGAAATTACCAAGTATATATCCTACAATATTAACCACGTCAGCAACATCGGTCCGTTGATCAAGGTTTACATCACCCATTCTGTCCACTTGCACAATACCAGAATCGGTAACAAGTGCGAGAGAAGGATAATTTGGGTCAGGATTTATTGATTCCCAACCATCTATAATATCAATAAAATAATTCCCCGGAGGAGCGGTAGAATCAAGTGTTAGGGCCACATAAAGTATTGCGGTATTATCAGTTGTATCAACTATAATAGTGTCGTTATCCATTCCGAAAGTCAATATTCGTACTTCACCCGGAGTTCCTCCGATATTGTCATAAATCACAAAATTCTCGGTTCTTGGGGTAGTAATAATTGAGTCAATTTCTATAAAATCCGGGTCATAATTCAGATCAAACTGAACACCATAAACTGTTTGAGCAGTTACAAAATCAATCGGGAATAAGATGCTGTTATTACCTGGAATTCCACCTACTGGACTTCCATCAGCAGTAGAAGTAGTATAAACTATATCATATTCTATTTCATTAACTGTAATTGAAACTGAAGGAACACTTGAAGCTCCCCCCACGTTATCAGTTGCCTGAAATTGAATAGTATAAACTCCGGCCTGGCCTCTGTTTGGTGTGAAACTGAAATTACCCGATACAGACCCTACGCCGGTCACTTCACCACCGACTCCAAATGAAGCATTGATAGGCAAGCTTAAGGCTCTTAAGGTAATAGGATCATTATCAGCATCAGAAGCCGAGACGCTGAAAGCAACATTTTCACCTTCGGTAATAATATAACTACTTGGTGATATTGGCGATATAACCGGAATATTATTATCACCCGGGATAGAAACCGTAACTGTTACACCGGCTGTAATATTCTGGGTTTGGCCATAAGCAGTAAGGACATAAGTAGTTGTAGTTGTTGGTGAAACGGTTTTTGAACCGGAAAGATTTGTGAATGGACCTACCACATTACTTATATTAACAGAATCTGTATTGGAAGTATTCCAGGATAATGTTGAACTTCCTCCCAACGTAATTATAGTTGGGTTTGCTGTGAATGAATTAATTACAGGTAATAGAATATCTGCAGTATCCACTATTAATCTGCCCGGGAATACCTTGGGTCTGGTTGATATACCTAATGTATCAGAATAGTTATTATGCTGACAGCCAATAATTACTGGTGGGAATGTTTCCGGGTCAATAATATCTTCCCAATAAAAATTAACATCAGTATAATCATTATGTTCAGCAGTCGGATCAATCTGTACTTTTAAATATAAAAGATCCCCTCGTCCGGTATCTGCACCAGATCTGGGTTGGAAAAAGTCTGCAGGCATACCAATAACTTTCAACCTAAGATGCGTTGAAAGAGTTGATGGATAATCAATTTCCTCAACGATCTGTGGAATAACATGACTAGTGTCAAGCCTTCCACCTGCCTGCCAGTCATAAAAGTGGGTTATAGCTAAAATCTCCGTTCCTGTTCCATCCCAGGTTGTATCAATACCCAGTACAAGAGGATGAAAGAAAGTAGTATCCAGATCTACATACATCTGAAAAGCAGCAATATTTCGCCTGTTACTGACATGAAAAGGCAACAGGACCTCATTCCCTGGTTTGCCATAAGTATAAGTAACTGTGAAAGAATCAAGAGAAGTGGATATTATTTCATTACAGGGTAATCCTGCTTTCGTTATAGAAGCCATTCCAATCATTAATAAAACTGCTAAAACAAACAATTTTAGACTTTTCATTTATTTTTTTCCTCCGAAAAAGAATAACTTTTTTTCCAACTAATATTTATTTTCAATTTTCTATTCCAATAATCATAAGAGCTAGTGCCGCCAGAACAGAAGCCGATTTAACAATAAAATTCTCTACCCGTGTAAATAATGACACAGGCCTTAAACCGGAGTCTAATCTAACAGCTTTTTTATGTCTTTTATACGAAATCATACGCTAAACTACCATAACATCTAAAATTAAACATTTGCAAAACAGATATAACATCAATCCCTATCTGAGCAAGAACCGGACCAAAACCGAGTTCAAGTATTGGTCAATTTTGTCAATCCCTGACAGATAAAGCATCAGGTAAATTATTCTCTGGTGCTGTTTTTTGACATCCCTATAACGGCATGTCCTATTGCAACTTACAAGTTTTAAGGTCTCTTTAACATCCCTTAACTATTCAGATATTCAACCCCCTTGCAAGTCGTAAATAAGAAATTTGATTTGAACAAAAATAAGTACATAATTTTTGTAGGAATTTCCCTGCAACATCGCAATTTAATGCATACTCGAATATCCCTCTCACCCTACATTCTAAATTATAAAAAAAGATGATCTCTTTTAAAAGAGCCATCCCTCTAAAATTTTTAAAAATCAAAGTCATCGAATTATTAACCTGTTATTTACTTCAGCTTATTCTCGATAGCAGTATTTTTTAATCTTCTCTCCTTTTGAATTCCCCGGAAAGGAATTAACCTTTCCGGGAAATATTTATACAAGCAATAGGCTTATTTCACTAAAACCATTTTCAGGGTTTCAGAGAAGTCACCAGCACTTAACTTATAGAAGTAAATGCCAGAAGCCCAGTTGCTACCGTCAATTTCAACTTCGACCAAGCCGGCTTCGGCAAAGTCGCTGTAGTTGGCAATTTCCTGACCGGTTATATTATAAACGGTCAGTGAGTAATTGACAGCGTTCGGAAGAGCAAAGCTAACAGTTGTGGTCGGGTTGAATGGGTTCGGATAGTTCTGATTCAACGCAAAGTTGCTCGGAACTATATCGATTTCAACACGCTGACCTTCGTAGGTAGCCATTTCAACACTCTGAACGGTTCCATTGGCGTTAAAGAATTCGCCAGTGAAAGTCTGGTTAGCTTCAAAAGAAT
>DAOWMZ010000034.1 GCA_030642845.1 Candidatus Zixiibacteriota bacterium | reverse complement strand
TTCACGAGCCACCAATTGTTCGTATTCCGTGATGCGTGAACGGGCAAGTTCATTGCGATCGCCTCGACTCATCTTTATCCATGCAAGTTCTCTCTGCAAAACCTGAGAACGGGGAGAGTTTTTTTTCTCAGAAGCAACTAATTCTGCTAATTTCTGTTCCAACCATAATGTATAATTACCTTCCCAGGGAATACCATGACCATTTTCCAACTCAAGGATCCATTTAGTGACATTATCCAGAAAGTAGCGATCATGAGTAACAATAATCACAGTACCAGGGTACTCCCGAAGCTGCTCTTCAAGCCAACTGACTGTTTCGGCATCAAGATGGTTAGTAGGCTCATCCAGAAGTAATAAATCTGGTCGTTCCAAAAGAATTTTACACAAAGCAACTCTTCGTCTCTCACCCCCGGACAAAGTACTGACAATTCTTTCATCCCCCGGAAGACAGAGGGCATCGCTGGCAATATTAATTGTCTGATCAAGATTCCAGGCATCAAGGGTGTCAATTTTATCCTGCAATATGCTCATCCTATCCATCGCTTTTTGCATTTCGTCATCATCCATAGGAGAAGCCATGCTGTCGGCAAGCTGGTTGTATTCATCAAGAAGTGCTTTGGTTTCACTAAAGGCTAATTCTATAGTCTGGCGTACGGTTAGATTTGGATCAAGTTTAGGCTCTTGCTCTACAATTCCTGAACTAAAACCAAGAGTAATAAATGCATCTCCCTGAATTTCTTTATCGAGTCCGGCCATTATCCGAAGGACTGTGGTTTTACCTGAACCGTTTTCTCCGACAATACCAATTTTTGCACCTGGATAGAAGCTCAGGTTTATATCTTTAAGAACCTGTTTTTGTCCGTAAAATTTATTCACACCTTGCATATGAAAAATATACTTCTCAGCCATCAATAATATCTCCTGTTAGGATAATTAACAATTGATGCAATGATAATACACTGGGCATATACTGGCAAGTAACGAATTATTCTAAAGATATTTTATAAAAAACAGTATTTTGGAGCAGTCTTTAATTCCAAAAATGTTCAATAATGTTAAGGTTTTTAATTGTTTTCCGATAAGAACATAGTAGTCGGGTATATAGGTAATATAAATACCGTAAATACCAGTAAAACCTTTCTATACCAGGAATGAAAATATTTCATAATATGATGATAATGTGCTTAGACACAAAACGATTAAAATTATTTTGAGTGGAGATAATTTATGAATACTCAGAGAATTCTATTAGTTGAATATCAATCTTCAGAGAACAATGATATTGAACAGATTCATGAGAAATTGACTGATGACTGGGATTCAAAAATTGTTTTGAGTGGTGAAGAGGCAATAAGAGAAGTAAATGAATCACCCTATAATATTGTTATTTGCAAAATGCAATTGTCTGATATGTCGGGGACAGATTTACTTAAAAATATTACAAACGAGCACTCAGAGACATTAAGATACATGATAATTGACAAGGAAGTTGATAGAAATACTATGCATGAATCCTGGTCAATTGTTCATCAGTTTATATCTAGTCCTTGTAATCCTGAATTGGTAGTTTCAATGGTCAATGATTCAATGAAACTCCACAATTTCTTATCCAATAAAGAATTATGCGATAGGATTGCCGCTATTGGTACATTGCCAAGTTTACCAGAAATTCATAATAAACTAGTGGAAGAATTACAAAACGAAAATACTTCAATTCAAAAAATCGCAAATCTGGTTGGTCAGGATATTGGTATTACCGCCAAAGTACTGGCAACAGCCAACTCAGCTTTTTTTGGTTTGAGAAGTAGAGTTGAAAATATTACTCAGGCAATTAATACTCTGGGAATTGATACAGTTGAGGGGATTGTATTCGCAGCCGGTGTTTTCGGACAATTTGATAATGCAAACTTGCCCGGATTTTCTGTCGAATCAATTTACAACAGAGGAATTGCTGTTGGAACTAAAGCTCGAATGATCGCCCATGCTTTTGGGTTGAATAATATGTTAACAAACGATTCTCTTTTGTCAGGTACACTTCATGCTGTTGGGCAACTGGTGATGCTCACTTCTTTTAAAGATGAATTCTGTGAAGCTCTTGAACTTTCCAGAGGTGAATCGATACCTTTTTATAAAGCACAAATGAAAGTAATGGGAGTCAGTGATGCGGCTATTGGTGCTTATTTGTTGTCGCTTTGGGGACTAAGGGATACGGTCGTGGAAGCTGTAGCCTGGCATTATAATCCCAGCGAAGCAGCAGCTTCCATAATCAGTCCGCTTACAGCTGTACACCTGGCTTATGCCACTGATTTGGATGAATGTAATAATATAAAGAAAAATGACAAATCAGCTGTTGATATCAGTTATCTTGATACTCTTGGAATATCAAATCAATTGGATAGTATCCGTAGCCTTTGTACCAGTGCTATAACACCAGTTTGTTAATTTGATTACAATATTAATAATAAAAAAAGCCACCCCAAATGGGGTGGCTTGATATGTCAAAGTTTACTTATTATTAAACAATTAACATGGAGGCGGGGCAGCTCCTCCTTTGAAGAGGTAATCAACCAGCCAAACAATATCATTAACAAGTATGCTTCCATCAAGTGGTATAGCACAATCACCTTCTTCCAGGCAGAGAGGTGCAACACCACCCTTGAATAGGTAATCAACCAGCCAGACAATGTCATTAACCAGTACAATGCTATCTTTCGGAAGCGCTACATCACCACGAAGAACACAGCATTCAGCCGGTTCGGTAACAATATCCGTCTCAACTGCAATAACTTGGTATTGTCGGGATGATGTTGAATCAGGACCGGACAATGCCTGCAGAGTAATGAGATCACCAGGGTCAAGAGTACCACCGGCAATATCAGTATTAGGTACTACTATTTGCCAGATATTACAATAGTCAGGATAAACCTCATGCCATTTCGTTCCCCATGGGTCCGTAATCGGATTGTTCATGGGATTCGGCGGATCAATCAAATCAAGGAACATTGAATCGTCCGGGGTTGGGTCAGACGCTACCCAGATTGTTGTAGTAACCAATATAATATGTTCTCGAATTACATCGGTTGAAATAGATGAGTTAGTAAATTCTACCGTATCACAGAAGCTGAGATAACCATCGCCATTATCGGTCCAACTGGTAAGATCCCAATCAGTGCAGAAGTTATCATAAAGTTCGTGCCAATGTGTTCCTATCGGATCGCCACTTAAAGGTCTATATCCATCGGTATTGTGTTTTACATCTCCGGGAGTATGGTCTTCAGGTGGATCAATACAAAGTGGTGGATATATGCAGGTACAATCAACAGGAGCAGGTCCTGTCAACGATACAAATTCCACTAAGTACTTTATGTCTCTCCAATCAATACAACAATCACCATTAACATCAGCATTAGCTAGAACCAGAGGTGCTGGGCCGCTATGATAGAGCCAGGCAATAAGATATAGAACATCATTTATATCTTTTAACCCATCAAGATTTAAATCTCCCGGATCCTGGTAATCACAGGTATCGCATGGATTCGGGGTACAAGTTGTTCCATCACCTTCATACAAATGACCGTTGGTGGCGCATGTTATGGCATCGGTGATATAGCAGTTACCAACCGTATCACAACAAGCCCCTTCAGGTGGTGGTACATCACCATTGGTAACAACCAGCGACAGATCGAGTGAGCCGATGCAGTCATGAGTTACTAAGCCTGTGCCTTCAAGGATAATAAAGTTATACCCCATTACATCAATTGAGAGCCACTCAGGGTTATAGTCCGTCCACTGCCAATCAAAAACATAATGGTGTGGACCAGCATATACAGGACCATCATATAGAGTATCTCTACCTATGAATAAAAGTTCATCATCAGGACTGAATGGTCCTATTGGCGGCATGCTATCTCCGGGTGGTTGTCCTTCAAGTGACCATATGTCTGTTGACCAATTGACAACAAATGTCAGCCAGCCCTCAGATTGGGGATCGAATCTATCGATATCGAAATATATGAACCGTTTTCATTCTGTCATAGTCAAAGGTATGATCGTAGAACCAAATATTCCAGAATTCCCATTCAGGCTGGAAGTACTCATACCATCCGGTACCGGCTATACCACCGGGATAATTTCCAATGCCTCCACTTAATGGAGGTTGAAATGCACCAGCCGGATCAACACCAATCCAGAACATATTGGTAACCGGGTCCATAGGTTCCCAGATATCAATCCAGGCGAGTTCGCCCCAGTAAGCCCAGACAGCGTCATCATTCCAGTGATCCTGAGTTGATTTCCAACCCCATGTAGTTGTTTGAGGATCAACTACAATTGCTGAAATATTAACCCAGTAAATAGTACCTGAATCCTGCCAGAACCAATTTGGTTCAGGCAAACAGATGTTGTACTGCCAGTAGGCATAGTGGTCATTATTAATCACTTCACCTGTTGCAGGATCATACCAGCCTTCCATAGTTGGTGGATCTACAGGAGTAAAATCAAATTGTTCAACTTCAAGTTCCCATAATGTAGCACCCGGTTTACTGTAGCCATCGGGATTTTGTTCTGCCGGAATATCTTCGTGGATGCTTAATACAAATAATTGAACAATTCCTTCATCCTCGTTTTTCCATGCACCCCAGAAATGGAAGTCTTTGATCCAACCGGTTTCCATGCACATGAAATCTTCAGCCAGAATCATAGGTTGAGTAGCGTTAACCGCCCAGCCTGTCTCATCCGGTAATTGTGGGTAATGGTGCTTGTAAGGATCCCCCGGTTGCCAGTCACATTCTACCGGTTCTTCATAGGTAAGTTGGAAACACATATCAATAGAATAACCCAATACTGCAGGAGTCCAGTCAGATATACCAAAATATGTACTTCTGAACACTGCTTCGTTAAACAGTATTGGAACCTGATGGTATGCCCAACCAGATTGAGGTGGGACATCACCTAGGCCTTGAATGGCAACCCAATATTTCGTACCAGCCAAGAAGGTCAATGTCATTGGTAGATTAACTGAGTAACTATAATAGTATGATTCTATAAAAGTCTCATTGACATCTGTGTTTGGAAAATCCCAAGTGCCGAGAAGTGCACCGGGTTTTGTTCCGTCACCGAAGTCTTCATAGAAACTAACCCTCCAGTCAAAGTCTCCATCATCAGGTGGACCGTTCCAGTAACCACCAATCCAATGAACATCATTTACAAATTGATCTTCATTGAATATAAAGTCATCCGCTGGTTCAGAATCGAGAGTTTGTGGGGGGTCATCGCTGGAAAGTCCATATTGAGCAGTCAAAAGACCTTCATAATTCATGCCATTGTCATAAACAATAGCACGAGACTTATCCGGTGTAAACACTGCGGATCCAGTATGCCGATCAGAAGAAAGAGTCGCAGTTCGATCCTCTCCCGTTGCAGCCATTAAAACTACAGCGAGTGCCAGGAATACTCCCAGACTCGCCAAAATCAATCTTTTAATCATGATCCCTCCTTATGAGTTTTATTAGATTGATTAGATTATTAATTATGTTTTTACGGATAGCATTATACACGTTATCATACCTGTTTACATATAATTCACAGTTCTATTTGGATCATGATTATACCGCAACTAATGATGTGTTTTGCTGTTAAGTTGTTCTGCTGTTGCGACATCAATAAATAACCTTATCACAATCGCACGTATTTATAATTAGTACATACTTAATATACAAAAGTTGGACTCATTTGTAAATAATTAAATTGTTTTGTAAATATATTTGACAAAATGGAGTTAGATTTGCATGCTGGAATAAAATGATAAAGATATGAGACAAAATGATATATGAATTGCCATGCGGAGAGTTTGAGAATGTACGAAATTTGTTTGAGGACCATAAACAATATGTACCGGTTATAGCCGTTATCGAAGGCAACTTTCCCGGAAGAGTATTTGTTGATAATACTGAAGCACCATCTAATGCAATGGTCTGGGCAGTAAGCAGATGGTCTTATGTTGAAGGAAAAGAAAGTAACAAAGATTTTTTTGATTTTCTCCCGGAGCTTTTTGATAAAATTATTATTCCTGATTCTAAGAAGATATCAATGGATTGGTTTGAATTCTATTTAAGCAATTCAAAAATTATGACAAACAATCTTGAGAATTCGCTGAAAGATTTCAAATTGTTTAATCATATGGAATCAGTTTATGTCTGGGACAAAGAGAAATATAAGTTGTTTCGTGAAAAGTATATTATTCCGGAAAAGATACAGATTGAGAAAGTTGATTGTCCCATAATACCAAAATCAACATGTAATGTTTCCTTCATAATGGAGAAGTTCTCAACAATGACATCATTTGGATTTGATTTATTTATCGAAAATAATAAGATTGCACGATGTTGCCCTAATGGTTTTACAACTGGAAATGAATTTATGATTGATGTTAATACTTATGGTAAAGAGGATCGTGGCAAAGGTTATGCAACAGCTGCCGGAGTTGCATTGCTTGATTATTGTCTTGAGAATAATTTAAAACCATTATGAGAAACTACTGAAAATAATATTGCCTCTCAGAGGTTAGCATATAAATTGGGGTTTGTTGAAAAAGAATTTTATCCTGTTTATGCCATTGAGTTTTGATTTAATGATTAATCTTTCATTTGTATATTTACATTCTAAAATTACCTGCAAGATTCTACCGTGAAAAAACATAAATATAAAACTTGATAAAATACTCTACAAACAGGAAATTATTTATGGTGAATTATATATGAGTGGTGAATGAAATAATAATATGGTTAGCTATTAAGGAGTGTATAATGGAACTTGATACAGTATTATTAGCAAGGATCCAATTTGCTTTAACGATTGGATTTCATTTCCTTTTTCCTCCTTTATCAATTGGTTTAGCTTGGCTGCTGGTCTATATAGAATGGAAGGGGTGGAAGAAAAAAGATGTAATATTCCTGCAGATGGGAAAATTCTTTAGCAAAATATTAGCTCTGACATTTGCAGTTGGAGTGGCTACCGGAATTGTGATGGAATTTCAGTTTGGTACCAACTGGGCGGAGTATTCAAAATTTGTCGGTGATATCTTTGGCGCTCCGTTGGCGGCGGAAGCACTTTTTGCATTCTTTTTAGAATCAACTTTCATGGGCTTATATATATTTGGCCGGAATAAAGTATCCAAAAGAGTTCACTGGTTTGCAATTTTGATGGTAGCGGTTGGGGCAACAATATCCGCCTTCTGGATCCTGGTTGCCAATTCCTGGCAGCAGACTCCGGCAGGGTATATCATCCAAAATGGTCGGGCTGAGTTAACCGGATTCTGGGAGATGGTTTTTAATCCCTCTACTGTAATTAGATTTTCGCATACAGTTATGGCTGCTTTGGTTTCAGGTGCATTTTATATGGTTGGAATCTCGGCATGGTTAGTACTTAAAAAAAGAGGAGAATTCGCAAAGAAATCACTTAAAGTATCTATTATATTCGGATTGATATTTTCATTTTTAACCTTTTTCCCTTTCGGACATGAACATATCAGACAGGTTGCTCGCACCCAACCGGAAAAATTTGCGGCGATGGAAGGTTTATATATCAGTCAAAATCAGGCTCCATTAATGATATTCGGTATCGTAAATTCAACTATCCCCAGCATTGATGCTGCAATCAAAGTACCCGGCCTTCTAAGTTTGCTGTTGTTTGGAACAACTGAAGCTCATGTTCAGGGATTGGATCAATTTCCCGTTGATGAAATCCCTCCGCTCTGGATGACTTTTGTATCGTTTCATAACATGGTACTCCTTGGATTTTACTTTATTTTATTGATGTTGATAGGAGTGATATTCATCAGAAAGAAAAAGTTATTCGATAAAAAGTGGTTCTTGAAGTTATTGTTAATATCATCACCGCTGCCTCTTGCTGCCTGCGAGTTAGGGTGGGTTACCGCTGAAGTTGGACGACAACCCTGGGTTGTCTATAAAGTACTTAGAACCGCTGATGCAATTTCTATGACGGTAACCAGGAGTGAAATTATATTCTCGATTGTTTTATTTTCTATTATCTACATGTTTCTAATGGCACTGTTTATTTTTCTGTTAATAAGAGAGGCCGGTCATGTACCGCAAATAAATGAAAAAGCGGAGGTAGCATCATGATAGATCTAAATACAATCTGGTTTGCGCTAATTGGTGTATTGATTACAGGGTATGCTATCCTTGACGGATTTGATTTTGGCGTTGGGATTTTGCATCTGTTTACTAAAAATAATATTGAGAGAAGATTAAATATAAATGCTATCGGACCGGTCTGGGATGGAAATGAAGTCTGGTTGATAACAGGGGGGGGAGCATTGTTTGCCGCTTTCCCGATTGTTTATGCCACGGTTTTCAGCGGATTTTATATTGCCCTGATGTTACTCTTAACAGCTTTGATTGCCAGGGCAGTTTCTATGGAATTCAGGGGTAAAGTTGATTCACCGGGATGGAGAAGAGTTTGGGATTACTGTTTTGGATTGGGTAGCATTCTGTCTGCAGTCTTATTGGGAATTGCCGTTGGCAATATTCTTCGAGGTGTGCCGGTTGATGCTGAAGGTGTTTACACCGGAATATTTTTAGAAATGTTAAATCCATATTCAATCCTTGTTGGTGTTCTAAGTCTGGTAATGTTCTTAATGCATGGTGCTCTGTATTTGACTTTGAAAGTTGAGGGAGAATATCAAACCCGCTTGGCACATTGGGCTTCATCAGCATGGATTGCTTTTGTCGTTCTGTATTTTTTGACAACTCTATATTCTTTTTTTGAAGCGAATTTCCTTTTTGTCGGTATGACTGCTGCTCCTTTGTTTTGGATTTTCTTTATTTCGTTGTTAGCTTCCATCGTTTATATCCCGGTTGCGATAAAGGCTGAGAAATACTTCCGCGCCTTTTTATCTTCATCAACAACAATCGCCTGTATGATTGGTTTAGCTGCTGTAAGTCTGTTCCCGCGAATGCTTCCATCAAGTATCGACCTTGCTTATAGCCTGACTATTTACAACTCCTCATCGACCCCCGGAACATTAATGAATATGTTAATAATAACTCTGATTGCATTGCCTTTTGTGTTGGGCTATACCATATTTATTTATAGAGTGTTTAAAGGTAAAACAGTTATAACCGAGGATAGTTATTAGTTGAGTAATGAAAAGAAGAATATTGACAATGAAAGCAGGTACTGCATCATAAAAGATCCAGTAAACAATCATACCTAAAATAAATCCTGCGGCAGTATTTATTGTAATAATCCCGGTTACAGTAACTATTACAATAAAGAATTTATCTTTTGCGACCAGCTTGACATTGACAAAAACCGATTCCAGATTGATATGATTTGTGAAAAGAATGGACCATTTTTATATGTCAGGAAATTCTTATCCTGTCCCATTCTTGAACTCATGCCACCAGCCATTATATAAGCATTCATAATTCCATCAATCATAAGCCTGCTTGAAAATTCGTAATGATATGTAATAATCAAATTAAACGTATGATACAAATATTACTTGCGCTTGGAGCGTCTTTTTCGTCTGGAGCCTTGACCAACAGATTTCTTTTTGGTAGGCCGATGCTTTTTAAAGTTAGACCAGAAAGAACTCTCATTCTTAGAATCAGTTTGTTTAATGACAGCCGGTTTTGATTTTTTAGGTTTTGAAACTATACGTTTTGATTCTGATTCCTGCAGGTGTGAATCTTTTCTTTTGAAATCCTTCTGTTTTGGTTCAGCCTTTTTCTTAAAAGGTATATTAGAAATTTTCTTTCTGAAGTTCATGGATTTTGATGAATGAGGTTTTGAAAACTTACGATTTGAAGGTTTTTCATCTCTCGAAGGGTCGTTCTTTAAATTCAATTGATTGGCATTTTTCAGAAGGAACTTCTCCGAAGGAAGAGTCGGTAGTGTTGAAATCGCTAATTTTGTTTTCATAAATCTTTC